>NZ_JBXWRL010000023.1:0-70555 GCF_059612885.1 Ruegeria sp. YKSD179
TTATCAACGTGTCAATCGAACGGCTGGTCAGAACGCGATCGCTGATTTGAAACAAGTAGATTGGTATAGCAAGAATAAGAACGTTTGTCGCGCAAGTTAACAAAAGCACGAAAGACAAATTGCGCCAGATCGCTCTCAGCGATGTTCGAAGCGTTTTCTGAAAGTCTTCGGGCGGGGTTCTTTTGTGAAAGGTTTGGGGTGGCCCTTTGCCGTCTCCTCCGCCAGTTGAAGTGGAGCGGACGAGCGGCTCATTTGCCTTAGCTTCAATCGTCGTGCCTATGCGCTCTTTGTCACCCGTTGGCGCAGAGGGGGTCATGCGCGCATTATCGGGTCGCGCTTTTTCACGATCGGGGCTTTTGGAATCGGCCACCCCATTGTCGCAACCCACAGGGTCTTTCTGTTTCTCAGGCTGCGACTGTGCACGACGATGGGGAGTATCGGCGCGCGAATTCTCAGGCTCTTTCTGTGCCTGTTCTTCCGGTTGATTGACAAATTTCAGATTTGAGACGCTGGCGTCGGACTCGTCAGGCCCGACTTGCGGCGGCCCATTAGTTGGTGTCTGAGACCCTGTCGGGCCAGCAACTGCAGAACCGGCTTGGACGTCTGCCACACGCATGTCCTTGGTCAGGAGGAGCTGTGAGACAAAGCCTGCCGGATCAACCGGTTTTGACCCCAAGACCCGGTCACTGGGTTTCAGGGTCAAAGGCGCACCACCTCCGTGCCGGTCCAATGGGCTGGCGTAACGGGTGCGACGCGACGAAAAAACGATCGACATAAATAAACCTTTTAGTCACTCGTAACTTACAGAAAAGTCAAGCCAGCAAGGTCTGAAGGCCATCAGTAGTTTCGGCCATTTCACCCGGCGTAAGATCATTTCCTTTCGGCCCGATCCCAGTTTCATCGCCCGGGACATTCATTTCGTCCATGATCAGCGCAATCGCTTCGTTCGCGATTTCCTCGACCTCTTCGTGCGACGGAACGTCAATCAGGCTTGCCTGATGTAATAGCAAGTCTGAGTATTCACCCTCGGCGGCCATCACAGTCGAGTCAACACCAGATTTGACAATATTTGCTGCGTTGAGCATCGCATTGCTACCTGCAACGACTTCTGTTGCGTGTGCATTTGGACCATGCAAGTGCACATCGTCCTGATCTGCAAGCACGGTCACTTGTTCGAAGACGTTAACCTGTAACAGATTACCCTCGATGTTAAGAACGCGCAGCTGCTCCATCCCGGCAAAGGTTGGGTCATTCAACAATGCATCATGTAGTGCATCAATGTCTGACTCGGTCAAATCCATCGCGGCGCTCAGGTCGTCGTTAAGTTCTTCATGAACATCCCGGCCAGTCGTGTTGACCGAAGCCATATTCATCAGCAGGTTCTCATCGGCGCCATCCTCGACACCCGCCATACCGCCAGAAACCACATCGTCGTCCATCAGGACCAGCGTCTGCATCAGTATGTCGATTGAGATCATATCTCCGCCGACCATTACCAAGTCGTAGTAGGACCCCAATTGTATGATGTTACTTACATTAACCATCTCATTGTCGCCCAACGCATAAAGGGTGGTCGACGCCGAGATTTCCGTCCCGATATGGTCAATGTCAGTCGCGTCAGTTTCTTGTTTAACGAAATTCGATACGATTAGGTCGCCGTTAATCCAGTCAATCGTGATCCACTCTGGCTGACCTTCGTTTTCCGCGCTGTCATCTATCCAGTAGGCCGGGTTTTCTTCAACGCTGATATGCGAAGTTTGGACAACATTGGTGCCGGATTTGTTTGCGGGTGCTCCAACATCCATGTCAGAGACAACAGCCACCTGACTAATCATGGTCAAACTAACCGACTGGCCGCCAACGGCAATATACGGCGCGTCGATCCACGCCACTGTCGCCGATACCTCATTGATGGCCAGATTTCCGCCAGTGACGACCGAGTGTCCATCATTGAACTCGTCTTCGTCATCACGATCCCACTCCGCAGGAAACGGATCGGGCGAGGTTTCTTCGTCAACTTGCTCTTTCTTGTGGAATGAAGGCAGAAGTTCGTCCCATTCCGGGGCTTCATCAACATACTCACCGTTGACTATGATGCCCAAAGCGTCTGCACCGTGGAATTGGTGTACCGTCACTCCTTCGAGGTTCGAAATTGACGGCGACAGCATTTCCTGCGCCAAGGCTTTGACGTAGTCTATCGAAAGGTAATCGGCAATCGAATAAGACGGCGCGGACACAGCGTGCAACGATGTCGCCACCTGCGTCGCTTCTTCGGCCTCAGCAATCAATTCATCGGCATCGCGGAAATCACCCTCGCCGATCGTATCGTTGTCGCTTAGCACTAGGCTTTGGAAAGTATAGGTGACTGCCGAACCTATCGGTTGTTCGGCCTCGATTTCGGGCTGCACGGGGACCACATTGAATTTAACTTCCGTAGAGCCGATCGGCAAATTTTCGGAAAATAGCGGCCCCGCCACAAAGGGCTGGCCTACATTGATCACGGTTTCCTCAAATGGAGCGCCAGAGTATGTAGACGGCGTTGGGTCACTAGGGGGTGTGAAAAACTTGTAAGGAAGGGGTTTGTAAGCACCCTCTTCCGGGCTCAGTTCGGCCCTAATTGTGATGATTGTGGGATCTTCCAATTCTTCCAGTTCAAACTTGCGCCGCAACGCCGTGAACTCTTCATATTGATCCCTTAGTCGGGCTTGCTCAATTGTAAGGTCAAAGGTTCCAATAAAGTGTGCGATCTTTTCGGTAACACTGTCGAAAGACATGTCAATGATCCTTAACTACCTCACCGATACAAATTTCCGGTTTGGCTTATCGGCCGTGGCCACACCGTGTGGCCACGGCAATTTCGTTACAACGGGGGCCGATATACGGCCCCCGAAAACTCATATTAAACGTCGGTGTCGTCGCTCGTATAAGTCGAAGTCATAGAACCACCGACCATGGTCGTGTCGACCGTGTTGCCAAGCACGTTGGCGCCCATGACGATCGACTGGTTGAAGGCAGACGTATCTACCACGGCTGCTGCCGAGGCGTAGGACTCGCCGTTGACGATGCCGTCGCCACCGTTGTCCGAACCCCAGGTACCGCCGTCACCACCAGCACCGCCAGCACCGGAGTAGGCACCAGACGCTTCACCACCGGTGTTCATCGAACCGTTGGTTTCACCACCGGTCGACGAGCCGGTAACTGCGCCGCTGGTTCCGCCGGTTGCCGTTCCGGCTGCACCTGCTCCGCCTGCACCTGAATACGCGGTGCCTGTTGCACTGCCAGCGGCTGTTGAGGTGGCATCGTTGTCGGACGTGGCGTCTCCACCATATCCGGCAATCGCCTCGGCCAGACTTTCGGCGTAACCGTCATTGGCAGCATCGGCCCATGAGTCTGCGCCGCCGCCGTTTCCGGCTTCATTAGTCGCATCCACGGCGCCTTCACCGTTTGCATCTGACTCAGATGTCGGATTGGCAGTTCCACCTGCACCACCTGCACCTTCAGCAGTTGCTTCGCCATCACCGCTGGCGTCAGCTGAACCATTGGTCGTGCTGGTTCCACCGGCACCACCAGATCCGTCTGGAGTCTGCGTATTGGTCGATGATCCATCGATATCGCCAGGGCTCTGATCGATTTCTGGGCCTTCGGCAGTTTGGTCGCCAACACCGCTTGCGTCGGCGTCTGCCTCAGCAGTGCCGCTGCCTTCGCCGCCATCACCAGAACCACCGGATCCATCGCCGCCATCGCCGGCACCGCCAGGTCCGTCGCCACCGTCGCCAGCGCCGCCGAATCCATCGCCACCATCGCCTTGTCCACCGACGCCATTCGCATCACCTGTGGAGATTCCTGCGGCCGCTGCTTCCTCTTCGTCCTCTTCTTCCTCTTCTTCATCGGGCTCTTCTACCACCAGCGGGGAAACCGCAAAGAACGGAACGGTTTCTTCTTCAATCACGCCGGTGTTTCCACCCGTGCCGTCACCACCAGATCCGTCACCGGCGTCGCTTTGGCCGCCGTCGCCGGAACCACCGGAACCGTCACCGCCATCGCCTTGGCCGCCGTCGCCTTGGCCGCCGCTACCGTCGCCACCGGATCCGTCAGTCGCACCTAGCGCGCCTGCACCTGCAAGACCTAGGCCGATGTTCCCACCGCTAGAAGACTCATTTGCTTCGTTGGTGCCTTCGCTAGTGTTGTCCGCATCGCCGCTGGTATCCGCACTACCGTCGCCACCGTCGGAGTCCCCATTCGAGGAATCATTTCCAGCCAGCCCCAGACCAGCAGCAAGCGCTCCGGAAGTATTGTCACCACCGTCTGCGTCACCGTCGGCACTCGAACCTGACAAGCCCACTCCGAGACCCAACCCGATTGATCCAGCGTTCCCGCCTTCACCACCGGTCGACTCAGCGCTTGCACCCGCTACACCAAGGTTGACCGCACCAGAGTCATTGTCGGCGTCTCCACCGTCTCCACCAGTGCTGTCGCCGTCAGCGCTCGCACCGGATAAGCCAAGACCGAGGCTGCCATTGCTGGCACTACCGGACGAAGCGCCATTGCCACCCGTTGCAGCTGCGTCGGCATTACCGGAGTGGCCACCCAACGCAAACGAGGCGCTTCCACTTGTGTCGCCGTCGGCATTGCCGCCGATGGCTTCGCCGCCTTCTCCAGAATCGCCACCATCCGAGCTTACGTCGATGCCATCCTCGGCAGTCGCTTCGCCACCCATGGCGTCGCCACTTTGCGAGAATTCACCTTCATTAGTTACAGATGCGTTTTCCAGCGTGTCGTTGTCTTCCAGGCTCGCCATCTGGTGGTTGATCGCCGAGAAGTCATTACCTTCGCCATCCAACGAAATGTCCAGGTTCAGGTCATCGCCGGGATCGTAATCCAGATTATTACCGGCAGTGATGACATCTCCGACATCGCCTTCGATATCCGTGATATCTACGTCGACGTTGTCGTCATCGCGTGGAATCCACTCACCGCCACCAAAGTCGATGTCAACTGTGGCCGTGTTTGTGTTGGTGTTGTCGTCGCTGCCACCATTAGTTTGTCTTTGCGAGTTGCTATCATCGCCACCGTTGGTGTTGCTGTCGTTACCACCGTTGGTGTTGCTGTCGTTACCACCATTGGTGTTGCTGTCGTCGCCACCATTGGTGTTGCTGTCGTCGCCACCATTGGTGTTGCTGTCGTCGCCTTGCTGCTGTTGCTGCTGCTGGGCGTTTAAATCTTCGACATCAAGAACCAATTCTTCGGATTGTGGTTCGTCTACAACAGGGTCCAGATCATCAATAGGACCATCATCACCGGGAGCAATCGGAGCTATTCTACGTTCTACCATTACAAGTATCCACTTATACTGAAGCACCCAACCGCCATTCATCTACAAAGCGGTGATCAGTGCGATTAAACAGGAATTTTTCACGACAAACGGCAAAACAACCGCCTGCGCGATGCGGTTATGTTTTGTTCAGTCCTACACCCCCTTTCTCGGCCAAGCCGACAACGTAACCACCAGAGATTCGCGAAATTGCGCTGGACGTGGCACGTCTAAATCAAGGTTGCTTTGACTATTAAAGCAGGATCATGGTCGCAGTGGCGGACTGAGAAGAATAGCTGCCCGAAAGCATTAGTTCCGGCAAAGACATGAGAAGAAACGAGTTTTTTTTGGAGCCGCCCGATTGAGCGCTCTTTTAGGATGTTCAGTGGAAAAATAGGCAGTAGATTTTTTTACACCCACTTTTCAATATTTTAACGAAAAGTAGCGTCTTTAAACCTGATCGAAAGTTCTAGACCGCGCCATTAAACCAGTAACGGTCTGTTGCTGAAATATGAACTTTAAGCTATCTTCGGTGTAGTTTTGAAATAGTCTGTTATCGTATTGCGCTGCCAAATTTAGCACTAATATAAAATCACGTTTTGACTGGTGGCGTAGGTGTGGGTGAGGGTAGGTCAGTGAGCTTCTCATTGAATGGCGATGTCCAAGAAGAAACAAATTATCCAAATGAATTATCAATAATCTTCATTGGAAAAGAACTTTTTTTTTCAAACCAAACACTAAGAAGTGTGCATAACGAATTTGGTGTTCAGGCGATGCGTTATGATAACCTGAACCACTTTCTTGATAGCGCAGTAAGCGCAAATCCTGCAGGGCACATAGTTGTAGTCGATCAGATGTTGCTTGACGACCTTCTGACCCGCCCATTCGATTATGTTAAAGCTGCGGATGTCGGTTGTCTGGCCTTTGCTTATCGCAAGGAAAGCTCGGCCCGATTTCTTTTCGAACATTGGGACCGGGCCAAGTATGGAGATATTGGGTATCTTCCAATGAACGTAGCTCCGGATGCATGGCGCGCAATCCTGCGGCTTCTTATGCACGAAGAACTACATCTGCCTAGTTTCGTGGCCGATTGCGTGCCCTTGGCACGCGCTGGTGTTGTTCAGGATGCACATCAAGAAACAGCGACCCCGTCCGGGCAGTCTGGGAAAATGCCGTTGTATGCCAAGTTAACGAAGCGCGAGAAGGAAGTTTTGCGTCTTGTAGCCCAAGGGAAAAGCAACAAAACTATCGCTGCGAGCCTTGGTATTACCGAACACACTGTCAAATTACATATGCACAATATGTCGGGAAAAATCGGGGTCAGTAACCGAACAGCCGCTGCACATTTCTATTTTGAGGTCGCACCCAAGGACGTGCGCCATACGTATTGACCGAACAGTTTGAAACCAGGTTCGACCGCTTGATCCTTCTGGTCGGGCGTCTCAACTACATGTGGACCAACACTGAAAGCCTGCTGATACATCTGATCGCGGGGTTAAGCGATACCAGCAAAGACGTGGCGGTAATCATTTTCCTGACCCTCAATACAACACGGGCGCGCATCGATCTGGTCGAGCGTCTTGCAAAAATGGACGGTCGCGCGCCGGAAGTTAGAGACCCGATTTTAGAGCACACCCAACGCCTGCTGCGCCTTTCGTCAATACGCAACAAATTCAACCACTGTATCTATTCGTTTGATCCGGAAAGCGGAAACCCCAAGACAATTCTGATGCGCATCTCTGATCGTAAGACAGACATTAAAATGGGTCGCGAGGACACTGTAGATGATCAGGCCATGAAAGAAATCGAGGAAGTGGTCGATAGGCTGTCAGCAGCCAACCGGGACATATGGAATCTGATCAGACGGCTCGACTTCCCAGTCTAAGAAACTTCAGTAGTTACTTTAGACTTGATAAAGGTGTCAGTCGTGGTTCCCGACGCAGAGCAAGCACGCGAAATCGATATTCATCCACGCTAAGGTTTGAACGACGCATCTGTCCACTTGATAGGGCGGCTAAATTTTAGTCGTGACTGCATTTATTGCGCAAACAGATTTGAAAAGACTACCGATCGCGACTGTGGACTGCAGCCGCATGCCCGCTGCATGGCTTTCAAAGTATCTCTTCCGATCACACCGTCTATCGGCCCGGCATAACGCGCTTCCCAATAGAAGCTCAGCAGTTTTTGCATTTCCTTTGCTGTGTTGCTGTCCCAATCTCTGGTGGCGCGTTCAAGTGGAAGCTCTTCTCCTGTGCTGAGCGCGGCATAATAATACTTTGCTGCAAGTTCCGCATTTCTATCGACGCCTCGGCCAACCTCGTAATTCCACCCCGCTTCGACATTGAAACCTTTTTCGCCGCTATCCGCGAGCGCCAAAACCCAGAAAGCATAGCGTTGGGTGTCCTTTTCAAACCCGTCTTTCCCATAATATATTTCCACTAGACGGCGTTGTGCATATGTGTCGCCCGAAGTCGCCGCGGCTTCCAAAAGTTGAAGCGCTGGAGCCCGAAGTTCAGACCTATTTTCAGCAAGATACTCAGTAGCCAATCGGATTTGGGCGGGGACGTACCCTGCCTGAGCGGAACGCTCCAGAAACTCCAAACCCTGCGCCTTTTGATCTTTGGTAGATTGAGAGTTTGAATACAGTCGATGACCGACCTGAAACATCGCATCAGGATCACCAGCGTTGGCGGCGATTTTGTAATAAAGCAATGCCTTTTCAAGGTTCTGTCGAGAAGAACCCGTGGTGCCGCTGAAATGGTCACCAAGTATTTTGGCAAATACCGAATTACCCCCTTGCGCCTCAGCATTAAACAACTCAATGCCTTCCGAAACGAGCGAGTCTTTCCCACTTTGGAGGAGGAGTTCACCAAGCTTTGTTTTAGCCAAAGCATGCCCAAGATCCGATGCTTTTCTGTAATGGACCAGACTGGCATTAATCTCATCCGAAAGCTTTTCTGCCCGTGCGAGGTTGTACAAACTGCGCGCATGATTTGGGTGGCCAGCAACGGCGATTGTGCAGGCAGGCAATGCTGCGTTTAGATCAATCTCATCATCGCTTACACCCGTGTATTGCACTGGCTTAGTCGTGTCATCAGGATCTGACGCAAGCCGATCACATGCCAGGACCAACGGGCTGTCAACTTCCGTTGGCACCGAGACCGCTGTTTCTTTAGGCTGGGCTGTTAATGCCGCTGGAACCAAATAGATTTCCCTGTCGGGCAATGAACCATACGTGAAAGGCTCTTGGTATCCGCCGGTTAATTCAAGAACCGAGGCTCGGACTTTGCGAAACAACCGTCCTATTTCGAGGCCCGGTTCTTCTATGTGAGTCAGCAAGGCTTGGGCGTATGGGCTGTTCCGGCCATCTCCATCCAACGCAAGCGTTCCCGCACGCGCCGCATAGCCTACCAGAACACCGCCCGGATCGACCCGCCCAAGACCGCGACCTATGGATCGGGTCGCAGAAGTCCGCGCCATGTTCGTCAAAAACGGATTATTTCGACAGGCATCGACTAAAACCACTTTTAACCCATTTGCCACGGAAACCGCGTTCACGATCGCATCCAGTCGGATCGCCTCGAACTCTATGTCGCGATCGCTTTGAAGTGCTGCGTTCACCGGAATTAGGTAGTTGGTATTGTCAATTTCTATGCCGTGACCCGCGAAATACACCAACACCACGTTCGCATCAGATGCAACATCGGCAAAATCGCGGATTGCCAAACGCATTTCCCGATAACTTAGATTGGCTGCATTTGTGACATCGAATCCTATGCGCGTTAAAGCGTCGGCCAAGTCATTCGCGTCGTTGGTCGCGTTGGGCAATACCGAAACATGAGAATAATCCGAATTTCCAATGACGAGTGCCATTCGTTTTTCGCTGGCAAAAGTATCCGTTGCCGCAAGACAAAAGAAAGAAAGACCCAGAACCTTGACCAAACGGCTGAAATCAAAAAACATGCAAGGCGACCAATCATTACACAATAAATGCCATATATAGCATAAATTGAACGTTTTACTGAAGTGTCGAAGGCAATCAGTGAAACCCGCCCAGTTTTTTCAAATATCAGATGCGTTGAATTCATAGTTCGGCATATTTTCGGTCTCGCCCGCCTAAATGAAGGGTAGAATTTCGGCACTACAGGGCCAGTGGGCAGGAAATACCAAGTGATAAATAGTACATGGCAGACTTTTCCTTTGCACTTTCGTATTTAATTCAATACTTCCGGAATTATGGAAATAATAAACACTGATCGACTCGCCACTCTGGACCATCCACAAAGATTGGCTCTGTTTCGACTGCTCTGCAGGCGACGCCCGGATCGCGTCGCACTGCAGAGGGCTGTTGACGACGTAGCAAAGACGAATGAGGGAGCTTCTGCGTGACTAACTATGCATTGAACGGTCTTGGACGGATCGGAAAACTGGCCCTGAAACCCCTGCTTGAGCGAGGCGCAAAAATCGCCTGGATCAACGACGCAGTCGGAGACTCGCAAATGCACGCTCATCTGCTGGAATTCGATACAGTGCACGGTCGTTGGGACGCTGAGTTTTTGCATGATGCCGACGCCATAACAATCGATGGCACGCGCCTGCCTTTCGTGGGGGTTACAGATATCGCTGACTTGCCTTTAGGTGAGGTCGACGTCGTGATTGACTGCACAGGTGTTTTCAAAACCGAAGCCAAAATCGAACCGTACTTTGAGGCAGGAGTAAAGAAAGTGGTTGTTTCGGCTCCGGTTAAGGATGGCGATGCAGCCAATATTGTTTACGGCGTAAACCAAAAAATATTCGAAGCTGACCGCCACCGAATTGTGACCGCCGCTAGTTGTACTACAAATTGCCTGGCGCCGGTGGTGAAAGTCATTCACGAAAATCTAGGCATAAAACATGGCTCGATGACAACAATTCATGATGTTACGAATACTCAAACCATAGTGGACCGACCGGCCAAAGACCTGCGTCGCGCACGTTCGGCCCTGAACTCGCTGATCCCGACAACAACCGGAAGCGCAACAGCAATCACCTTGATCTACCCTGAACTCAAAGGACGATTGAACGGTCATGCCGTTCGCGTGCCCTTGCTCAATGCCTCGCTCACGGACTGCGTATTCGAAGTTGAGCGTGAAACAACGGTCGAAGAAGTCAACTCGCTTTTCAAAGCCGCATCGCAAAGCGAACTAAAGGGCATTCTGGGCTACGAAGAGCGCCCGCTTGTTTCAACCGATTACACCAACGATCAACGTTCCAGTATCGTGGATGCATTGTCGACGATGGTGGTCAACGGCACCCAAGTTAAAATCTACGCTTGGTATGACAACGAAATGGGCTATGCCCACCGCTTGGTAGATGTGGCACTTATGGTCGGAGGCTCGGCGTGACAAATGCCTCTGTGCGGCCCGAGGGGTTGTCGGCCTATGTTGCCGTTACAGCGGCTTATTGGGCATTCATGCTCACTGATGGCGCATTGCGAATGCTCGTGCTGCTGCATTTCCATACCCTCGGCTTCGCGCCGGTTCAATTGGCCTATCTGTTCGTGCTGTACGAAGTCGCAGGAATGGTGACAAACTTATGCGCCGGTTGGATTGCGGCGCGGTTTGGACTTACATCTACCCTGTATGCAGGCCTTGGTATTCAAATTCTGGCGCTTATAGCGCTCGCTCAACTTGATACGAATTGGGCGATCGGATTGTCCGTGGTCTATGTAATGATAGTGCAAGGGGCGAGCGGGATCGCAAAAGACCTTGCAAAAATGTCCTCAAAATCTGCGGTCAAACTGCTCGCTCCGTCCGAGGGCAACGGCCTGTTCCGCTGGGTGGCTTTGCTTACAGGATCAAAGAATGCGGTAAAGGGGTTCGGTTTTCTTTTGGGCGCGGCTTTGTTGGCAACATTTGGTTTTTCGTCAGCTGTGTTGGGTATGGCCGCGATCCTGGCTGTAATCCTTGTTGCCGTCCTAATCGCAATGCCGCCAGGATTACCCAAAGGCCGGAAAGGAGCGAAATTCTCCGAGGTTTTCTCCAAATCGGCCAACATCAACTGGCTCTCTGTGGCGCGAGTTTTTCTGTTTGGCGCACGAGACGTCTGGTTTGTTGTGGGAATTCCAATATATTTTTTTGCCGTTCTGTCAGATGGAAGTGAAGCCGGAAACAGAGCTGCTTTTTTCATAATCGGCACTTTTATGGCTGTATGGGTCATCCTTTACGGGTTTGTTCAAGCCTCTGCTCCTCGCTTGTTGCGCGCGGCGAAGCGACCCGAAAGTGATCTTATCAAGGCTGCTCGGAAATGGGCTTGGTTGCTTACCGTGGTACCTGCGGCCCTTACCGCTGCTGCTTTGGTTTCGGAAGAACCACAACTCTGGCTAACGATAATCCTAATCTCAGGGTTATTTGTGTTCGGAGCAATTTTCGCTATCAATTCAGCGCTGCATTCCTATCTTATCCTGGCTTTTACTCAAGCTGAGCGCGTGACAATGGATGTCGGCTTCTACTACATGGCCAATGCCGGGGGACGATTGCTTGGAACAGTGCTTTCTGGGCTGACTTACCAATTGGGTGGTTTGCCGTTAATGCTGGGTACCGCGACTGCGATGGTCACAGCAGCGGCAATCGTAACGGGATTTCTACGCGAAGAATGATCGCCCTAATTGCTTTGCTTCCCAAATTTGCTGTTGGTGCAAGCAATCTGCTTAAAACACCACTACCCAAATCTATTCACTTTTGTAAGCGGCAAAACGCTGGCAACGGCACTTGAAGGTAAACTTCAGCGTTTCAGTCACCGACCCTTTGCAATCTCACTTCCCATTGCCCCACGCAAACGCCACCAGTTATCCCAATCTCGCGCTTGCGTGATCCGGTTGCGGTTGCTCGGAATGTAACACGCTCATGGATCTCGGTTTCGGACACTACATTCAGGAAAACATCGGAATAAAGAGTGGCAATGCCAGTTTCGTCTTCACGTATTTCGTAAGCGAACCCCCACCATTCATTTTCACCAACTCGTTCCGCTATGTATTCATTATCTAAGCGGTCTTTGGCATTGAAAGGTAAAGTGAACGAAAGTGATACTTCGCCTCCCATGGACATATATTCCACGTATTCGGCTGGGCAGCCGGCTTGAGACAACAATTCGTATGAATACTTCCAAAGTCCGCTTTTTGGTTGAATGTCCTTTGCAACGGCGGAAGCGCAGAGACATAGACAAGCCGCCATAACAATGCACCTAATACCCTGTACAAGTCTAACAGCCAAAAGCTGTACGATGAGTTTCGTTTCGAGATTGAGTAGGAGTGAATTCCTCTTGAATGTCAAAGTTCCCGAATAGGTTTGCTGAACGAAAAGCACGCTGCCACTACTCCAAGACTACGTCGCCGCCGGAATAAAGATAGGTCCATGCGAAAGCCAAAAACAGCTGTCTATTGATCGCGTTTCCAATAAATGTGCCAATCTCGACTGCGACGCCCCCGTTCGGCCCGGCTGTGTCGGCATCACTGCTAGATTCACCTGCATACATGGCATAAGCTTCGGATGGATGGCGCGATGCATACACATCCGTGCTACCTTTTTTGTTATCAAGATTACATGAAATCAACAAGTTTTCAGGTCGGCCACGATTAGGCAAACTGCCAGTTTGTTTAAATTTGGGAACACGTACAATCTGCGGCGTTACAACTGTTGCACGCAACTGTTTTGATTGAACTTTACACCGTGCACCGGCAACTTCAGTCATTGTTCCGTTGTTTTCCACAAAGGTCCGAACGAGAAGGTCGCTGGAGCCGCCATTGGGGGTAGTATTTGAATCCTTCAAAAGGGTTGCCGTTACCGGAGGCCCTGAGACTGGCAGCGAAGGAGCCGTGCAAGCCGTTAGCAACAAGGTTGAGACAATCGCCGCGCAATTTAGTGATACACGCAAAAGTTGATCTCCAGTCTTTCTTTTCACCGAATTTCTGCGTGTACTTTTTCCTATTTGTGACGCAATTGAGGCGCTATTTGGTCTAAGATGAGATGATTGGTGACTGTGCTGCTCACCGACTGATATTGCTGTAAACACACAGACGGAGAAATCCCGTAGCGAGGCGTCAGCACTGAGCAATGCCGTAACATGGCGCCTGCAGAGGACCACTGAATGCAATCGCGGAATCGGAAAATGAATACGCCGGGCTAGAAGAATGCCAATCAGCCAGACTTGCGTTTGTATCGCAATATCTTCCTCATAATCCAAATGATCAGGCCATGAACATAACGGTCGATGGCAAGCTTAAGCGAAAGGAAAAAGCTTCCGATACCCAAAAGTAACGCGAGAGAAATCGTCAGTATCGCTGTTCCAATGGATACGAGTGGAAAAGCTGCCACTGGGTAGACCAAGATATGGCCCAAGATTGGCGGAATGTGGGGGGACGCGAAATAGACAGCCGCTGCACACGCCAGCCACATAAACCATGCGCGCATTGTAAACGTGTATTCTCCAACAATTGTTAGCGCCTGCGCGACCTTTTCGACGGGAAGCCAATAGCTCAGCGCCAGGAACGGAATTTGAAGAGGATGTACCGCCACGAAGCCGTATAATGCAATGAAACCGACCAATTCCGGGTTCGCATCAGGTTGGCGAGAATAAAAATAGGTGACGAGTGCTACAATCGCGATTGTCAAAATAATGTTTGAAGGACTCCGAAGTGAGAGACCACCTTGTCGGGTGAAATCTCGCCAGCTTTTGGGGCTTGGCGGGGTTTCAAACACCCCCTGCCCTTCGGCCAGCCGACTTGCAGCAAGCACGATCTCATGAGCGCCGCTGAAACGCGATTGAAAACGCACGCTATCTGAAAACCAGTGAAAAGCTTCATCCAGAAAGGCAAGGTATTCAATAGACACTTCATCAGGGAGCGTAGGAAGACCGGAGTTGTATGTAAGCTTCCCACGGATGCGCGAATAAAGCTGATCTTCGAAATACTCGGCTGCTTCTGGGTCCAGAAACACAGGGTCTTCCCAAAGCCGACGCAATCGCGTTTCTGCTGCCTCGCCCATTTCCGGTTTGAGTATCTCGGCGCACAATGTTGAAACGTGATCCCAATCGGTGTCGAAAACAAAAATTTCATGGCCGAATTTTTCAGGCGGTTTTTCTAAAACTTCCGGTTCAATATTGTGCGGAGGATTTGTCTGCGCCACGACGTCCGCATCACTGTATGACTTATGGAGGAGATCATTCTCTTCTTGTACTGCAGTGTCTTCTG
This sequence comes from Ruegeria sp. YKSD179, assembly GCF_059612885.1. Lineage (NCBI taxonomy): Bacteria > Pseudomonadati > Pseudomonadota > Alphaproteobacteria > Rhodobacterales > Roseobacteraceae > Ruegeria > Ruegeria sp. YKSD179. Next base: position 14,538 of record NZ_JBXWRL010000023.1, read on the forward strand.
GCAGAGTTGCCGATACCTCAGCTTGGATATTGGTCGGCGGGTTTGCCTGCCCAGTGTCGCCCTCACCGCTGCGCGGTGCAGCGGCAAGATCATTTTCTTCTGGTGTGGTGTTGTCTTCAAATCGGACGTTGTGTTCAAGCGCCCCATTGAAATGAAACCTCAATTCCTCGGCCATTTGCAGCGCTGCCTCATAAGCGTGGCGCAGCTCCTGAAATGCCTCGGCGTCCCTCTCTTGATCGATGCTCTTTAAGACACGGGCGTACCCCCGGCGTATGGTCTTTTTGTCAGTAACTCCATCTGGTAGGCCCAAGACATCAAAGGGCCAACCAGCCTCAGAAACGGACATAGTTGGCCTCGAAATCATCCAGTATGGTCGTTACTCGCGCCCTTACGATTGCAATAAAACTCTGATCCTGTTTGGTCAGGGCCGATTCAAACTCGGCCAAAAGGTAAGATATTTCGGCGCGATCTTCGCCCAAGGCCATCACATAACATCGCTCCAATCGAGCTTTGACAGCGACGTTCTCTTGCTCATCTCTTGGGTGTACTTTGAGCGCCTCAAGCTTGGCGAGCCGCGCCGCAATGTCCTTTTCGTCAAGCTCGCCCGATAGTTTGGTTATCACATGGTTCGCTGTTGCACCGGTCGACAAAACACGCACGTCCACCTCTAACAATCCAGAAATGTCGTAGGTAAATCTAACGGTAAAGCTCTCTCGCTCTTCAAAGTTTCGTGGTAATTGTACCCGCAAATTGCCCAGATGGATGTTTGAGCTTACCAGGGCGCTTTCGCCTTGATAAACTTGGATATCAACTGAGGTTTGACCAAGCTCAGATGCGTAAAAGGTAGACTCCCGTGAAACCGGGATCACCGTATTACGCTCAATTATCGGATCGAAAAACCCTGATGCAAGGGGTTGGGTAAAGCGGCCTTTTGTAATTTCCAACCCAAGTGAAAAGGCGCTGACATCGGTCATAACCACGTCTTCAAGCGCCTCATCCTTGGCGATAAGCGCGGCCTGAACCGCTGCTCCACTAGCGACGACTTGATCAGGATCCAGTCCCGTTTCCGGCAGACGCCTGAGAAACTTGCCCACATGCGACCGAATGACGGGCATCCGAGTTGCTCCACCCACAAGGACGACTCGGTCAATTTCATCTACTGAGATTTTGGCATCGTATAGTGCTCGTTCGATCGGAGCATTTAGCCTGCGCAAGAGGTTACTTGTGATCTCCTCAAATTTTTCGCGCGTCATCGTAAGAGTTGTTTCGGTTTCGCCTAGTTGCAGGTCCAAAGAGACCTCATGGTGCGATGACAGTTCGTGTTTGATCCGGTCGGCGGCGTGTCGCAGCGCAGACTTGTCTTTTTCTGCCCCGCCATCCGCCGCAAGATCTTGCAGGAAATGCGCGACAATGGCGTCCGTGAAATCCTCGCCGCCCAGATTGGCGTCACCTGCAGAGGATTTAACTTCCATCACTCCCTCGAAGATTTCTAGTATCGAGACATCGAAAGTACCACCGCCTAAATCGATGACCAGAAAAGTGCTTTCATCTTCGATATCATGAAGCCCGTAGGCTAGTGCAGCTGCCGTTGGTTCGTTAACAAGCCTTAACGCCTTCATCCCTGCTATTTCACACGCTTGTTTGACGGACTTACGCTGAATCTCGTTGAAATATGCCGGCACCGATACGACAACTTCGCGCACTTCGGTGCCAAGGTATGCTTCGGCATCACGTTTGAGCGAACCGAGCACCACCGCCGAAAGCTCTTCCGAAGTCAGCTTCTTTTTTCCTAGCCGATAGATTTTTTCGGCGCCCATGGTTCGCTTAAACATGGCTGCTGTGTGGCCGGGTGCAGTAACCAACAGCGATTTGGCGGCTTCACCACATACAATCCGTTCACCGTCAAAATGAACAACCGAAGGCGTAAGATATTTCCCTACGGCGTTCTTCACTAGAACTGACTGTCCATTCTCAAAAACGCTGACCAGGGAGTTCGTTGTGCCTAGATCAATGCCAATACTTACCACAATGCCTCACACATATTATAATTTTTGATTTTATTTCAAAGGATTATGGCACTCTGACCGCTCAATTGGAAGACTTGGAATTAATTTTAACATCGGGACAAAAACGACGGGCCCAAAGCCTAAAATGTCATGCTGCAACCAACGCGGTTTGTGCAAAGTACGGTTAAAAGCGGGTTTTTGTGTGTTAGAAACGCCCAGTATGGAGTTTGTGAACAGCTGCTTCCTTGGCTCACGCAATCGATCGTAATTTACAGGACTTGAGCAATCAGCGATTTTGGCGCCTTGGGAAAGCACTGATCGTTTCAATGAAAGTTGTAGGCTCTACCTGCTCATCCCGCCCACAATTATCACATCTGGACCGAGACAAAACTGGCGGCAGACGCTATTACAATGCTGTAAGCCAGTAGAAAAACAAAGATTGGTGTAATTAATTTAATAACTTCCATTAGGGCATTTACAGAGCCATTTTCATTCGGAGTACTTCTGATTTCTTCAGCGCCAACCAATGGCGGAAGGAGATCTTTTTTACTTTGTTTAACCATTTTCGACTCACAACATACTACCGGGTGATTTTATCACTTCGCGTTTAAACTGGATGCTATCGCCCAAATTTCAGTGCTTTTGCCAAAAATTTTGAACGAATATCGGCACAATGATACTCGCTGCGTTGTGATTGTTTACCGTTCTAAGGTGATACCGCAGTGATCAAGTGATTTCGGTTTTTTTCAGTACGGGCATTCGACGAAGCGCGATGACTACACAAACTCCGTTCCAAGGAAGTCTCGCGATGACCACACATGAGTCCTTGAATTCATCCAGACAGTCGGCTCTTCCGGCTATGCCTGCATGCCCACGTTTTCTGTCTTTTTGGTGTCTAAATCCCCGCGTGGGCGGGATAGTTTACCCCAAGGCCGTCAACCAATTACATCTCTTGCGGTAACTGATAAGCGTGTGCGGCGATCGTTTTTGAGAATCACTTTTCAAGCGCATGATCAGATCTGATGAAATAGTAAACCCAGACTTCGTTTGGACGAGCGCACACGAAAACCAACGACCATCCATCGAAAATTCATTGGATAAGGCGGCTTTAAGTGTCTGAAACGCTTTTATTTGCTGGCGCATGTTTGAGGATATGGTTTAGATCACACTATGCCTTTTCCTGACGATGTTTTCCGCCACACCCCAGAGCTTCGAGACCGGATCACACCGCCGGATGTCTCCGAAATGCGGTTTGGGCTGGATCGCTTCGATGAGTTAGACGCACAAGCCAAGGTTGAAGGATGGCCACCCGGTTGGCGGATGGAGCACGACGCGCGAGAAGCCAACCGAAGCGCCGTGCTTTCCGAACGGTTGGATCGCGGCCTGTGGGTTTTCGCTTATGGCTCGCTAATTTGGGACCCAGCAGTCCACGTGGAAGAATACCGTTACGGGAACTTGATGGGTTGGCATCGAAGCTTTTGCATGCGGCTCGAAGGCGGGCGCGGTACCCATGATCAGCCGGGATTGATGGCTGCGCTCGATGAAGGCGGTCAATGCAATGGGGTTGTTTTTCGCATACCGGCGGAACTAGTTGACAGGGAAACCCAATTCATGTGGCGGCGGGAAATGTTTTCGGGATCCTATCGCCCAGTATTCTTCGACGTTGCGACCCCTCAGGGTTCGGTGGAAGCACTGACATTTGTGATGGACCGCAGCAACAGGCGATACATGCCAAACCTTCCCAAAGACGAAGCGGCCAGAATGATTGCTTTCGCCGAAGGCGGGCTTGGACCGAATTTCGAATACCTGGACTCTTTGGTGCGGCATCTTGATGAACTTGGCATCGCGGATCAGAACATGCGCCAGCTTCACGCACTTGCGGTCGCGTATAGGGGAAAGAAGAAAACCGACGGTTTGGAATTCTGCTAGGTCAGTCAGACCGTCGCTTACGCTACTTTAATTCCCTGCGAGCAATTCGAAGCGGCAGACGGGTTGAGCCAAATTCAACCAGAGGACGCGGCGTATCCCGCAGCGGAAAGTAGCCAGACGCCGCACACGTAAACATCGATTGCGTCGAATGGCACCGTCGTCCGCAACTCTACTTCTTAAGTCCAAACTTGAATATTCCATCATTTGGATATTTGAACAAATGAGATATCGTGATTACTCGACGGGAGGAGTAATTCATGATCAAAAGTTTTCGTTCTTTGCCTGTAGCTTTAGCTTTCGCGTGCTCAACTGCAGTTCCGGCGCTCGGTCAAAATCAAGACTTCTCAAGCATATACTCCCCCGGTGAGCTAGGCGCCATGCGACTGCATACAGAAAAACCGGAACAAACCCTGATAAACAACGTAAACATCTTTGACGGGATCAACGAGACGCTGATGCAGGGTGCCAGCGTTCTTGTCGAAGGCAAACTAATCAAAGAAGTGTCTACAGATGAAATTGATGCTCCAAATGCCGTTGTAATCGACGGGGATGGTCGGACTCTGATGCCCGGCCTGATCGATGGCCACGCTCATATTATGATCAACAATGATTATGGTGTCATCGAACGCGATAGTGACATCACTGACCTGTCTTACAACGCCGTTATTGTTATGGAGCGGTTCTTGATGGACGGTTTCACCTCTGTTCGTGATATGGGGGGGCCTGCTTTTGGTTTGGCAAGGGCAGTAAACAGCGGTCTCCTGATCGGGCCGCGATTGTACCCGTCGGGCGCATTTATTTCTCAGACGTCGGGCCACGGCGACTTCCGCGACAGGGCCGACCCTGGCTTTAGTTACGCAGACGCAGGAGATTTATCGAATTTTGAGCGTATGGGGATCGGCACCGTAGCGGATGGTGTCCCAGAAGCATTAAAAGCTACTCGATTAAACCTTCGAAATGGTGCCACTCAAATCAAAATCATGGCGGGCGGCGGAGGCTCTTCGCGGTTTGATCCGATCGATACAACCCAGTTTTCCAAGGAAGAAACTTGCGCGATTGTCGAAACGACAAAGGACTGGGGAACCTATGTTGCGGCTCATGTATTCACTGATCGCGCCGTCAACCGATTACTAGACTGCGGTGTCAGAACGTTCGAACACACCTTTTTCATCTCAGAAGAAACCATGCAGAGGATAGCAGCCGAAGGCGCGTATGTGGTTCCGCAAATGTGGGGGATCTCCCCCGATCTTGCCAAGAATCCTTTGATGCCTCCGGCGAAAATTCCTTTGGTTCAGGAATTGGGAAAGGAATACGCTGATTTTGGACGCAACCTAGTAAAAAATGGGGTGAAAGTCGTATTCGCTTCTGACTATGTCGGTGTGAACGCTGACGCTGAAAGAGCGCGCCGTTACGAAATCTGGTGGCGCACTCAGACGTTCGACTCTAACTTTGAGGTCCTTAAACAGATGACTTCTGTCGCTGGAGAGGTTCTGGCAATGTCCGGCGAACGCAACCCTTACAAAGAAGGTAAACTGGGCGTGATCGAGCCAGGCGCGTACGCCGACCTCCTGCTGGTGGACGGCAACCCACTGGAAGACATCCGGGTAATTGGCGGTCAGGAACAGTGGTTTGATGCGCCCGAAGAATGGAAGCCGATCGAAACCATTGACCTGATCATGCTTAACGGTGCGATATACAAAAACGACCTTTGAACGATCCCCGTTGGATTGTTGCGCCTGTTTCGAGTTGGAAACTAGCCGTTTCAAAAAAGCGCAACGCTAACGCTTTGTGCGTAAAAACCCGCCTGCGATAAAAGCTCAGTCCGGGAAAACTTTGCTTATCGGCCGTTATACGCGCAAGAATTCTGCATCGAGATCGCATCTATACCCACGGTAGGTACCGGTTGTGCTATACTGGTTTCAAATAGACGCTTTGTTGTGGAGGTAAGTCATGATTATTCGATTGATATCAACGCTCGGCATCGCGCTCTCATTCGCGATGGCTGCTCCTCAGATTGCGCGGGCCGACGCGGGCGACTTTATTGGCGGCGCTGTCGTAGGCGGGGTTTTGGGTTACGCGATTGGTAAGGACCAGCAAAAGAAAAAGGCACAGACAACAACTCGGACCTATCGGTCAGGAATTCCATCAACTACACAGGGTGCGCAAACCCAGACGGCGCTCAACTATTTCGGCTACAATGCCGGTAGGGTTGATGGACAGGTCGGCAGTGGAACCCGGGCCGCCATAGAACGCTATCAAGCTTCAATGGGCTATCCTGTCAATGGCTATGACTTCCAACCGTATCAGTATGACTTTTTGATGCAGGCATACTACTGGGGGACAAGCGGCGGACAAGCCGCCACTCAACTTTCGGGCCAGCCACTTCTGATGGCGTATCGCCAACAGTTGCAAAGCGAAACTGCTCTGGCGGCCGCCCCTCAGGCGGCAGCACAGGCTACACCAGCTGTTGCACCCCAAGAAGACGCTTCAGCGACCGACAGTTCTGAAGAAACGAATTCGAGCCTACCAAGCCTATTCTCGGGCGGCACAGGGGGGCCGTCGCTCGCCAACCGCTGCAGCGCGGTTATGCTGCAAACGTCGACAAATGGTGGCTACACGACCCTGTCGAATATGTCCGACCCAAATTTCGCATTGAGCGAACAGTTTTGCCTCGCCCGAAGCTACGCAATGGCGACCGGTGAAGAGCTTATGGAAGACGTCCAAGGGCTGACGCCTGACCAAGTGGCCGCGCAGTGCAGCGCTTTCGGGGAAACTTTGGAGCCGCAAGTCGTTGCACTTTCTTTAAGTTCAAAAGCCGAAGCAGAATCTCAGATGCGCACGTTTGCTTTGGATACGGGGCTTGATCCCGAGGATCTGGTGGCAACAAGCAAGGTCTGCCTTGCGATCGGTTACCGCCAGGACAACATGGACAGCGCAATTGGATCTGCGCTGATGCTGGTCGCAATGGGCGAGCCTGCTTATGGCGAACTGATTGGGCACCACCTTCGCGAAGGTTTCGGTGTGCAAGAACGCCGTGATCTTGCGATGCAGTGGTATGATGCGAGCCTTTCCGCACTGGATGCAGGATCACAGGCTGTTTTCCTGCCGTCCCAATCCGACCGTCCGGAGCTGTTGCGAACAGCAATGACTAAGTCGCAGTAAAACAAGGTCACTGCGTATCCACAAATGACGTGACAGCGCGGCGGGTAAACCTGAGAGTTACCAGCCATTTCTCGCTGCGTATACTGTCTAAACTTTGCGAGTTTAGGCCATGATGGGTAATCACGTGCGCAAAATATTCGTATAGAAACGCGAGAATCCAATCGAAGCAAAGGCGGCTTGGCCAACGAAGATTGGGGGCTTGCTTGGGTAAGAGCAATTTTTATTGTTATTTTACAATCAATTAATGATATTTTGTGGTGCGGGCGGTGGGACTCGAACCCACACGGCACTAAGGCCTTCGGATTTTAAGTCCGATATGTCTACCATTCCATCACGCCCGCGCCTTGAAAGTGCCGCCATACAGGAGCAGTCATCTTAGCTCCGGCGACTCTTACATCCTCGTTTCCGGATTGAAAAGAGACAGATAAGCTAGAAATGCCACTTGTGGAAAATTGCGAGATACGCCGGCCCCAAGGCGATGAAGTCCGAAGTTGTCGTTTCGGTCTATACAAAGCCAATAAAGGGCGTAATCCCGTTTTTAGCTGTCGAGAAAGTACCTTTGAATTCCATCCAATTCGTCGCGCAGCAAATGCACGAAAAAAGATTCTGCAAAGTTTTGATGGATCGTACTGACAACTGCGTCAGGTCGCTCTTTCGCCACATATCCGTCTCGGATAGAGTGGCATCATACGCGAAGAGCACTACATATCTTCACGTTCAGAAAAAACAATTCGGAGCCCGTCCATGTTGTTTCGATGCCTTGCGTTCGTGGCTCTGTTCACCGCTGCATTTACTTTCAGCGCCGTCGCACAGCCCAAGGAAAAGTCCCAATCAGGGTTGCTGGTTGAGCTGAATGCCGTTCAGGACGTTACCGACGCCTGCAGACTGACTTTTTTGATAATGAATGAAACCGAGTCCGTTATAGAAAAAGCAGTATTTGAAACGGTTATTTTTGACACAAATGGGCAGGTTGTCAGCCTTTCTCTGTTCGATTTCCGCGAACTGCCAGCCGATAGACCCAGAGTGCGTCAATTCGATCTGCCCACAAGAGCCTGCAGTTCAGTGGGGCAAGTGCTGATAAATGGTGCCAATACTTGTGTTGTCGGCGGATCGGAAAGTGACATATGTCGAAACGCGCTGAAGCTGAACAGCCGTGTTAAAATGGAGCTTTTGGGATGAGCCCGGTAGCAGCTTTGCGTGAAATCCTTAACCTGGGCGGCCCAGTCGTAGCGATCCTGCTTGTAATGTCTGTTCTGACGCTGGCTGTGACGATTTACAAACTCTGGCAGTTCGCGGCTTGCGGAGTTGGGCGGCACCGGGTTTTGTCCAAGGCGCTTCAGGCGTGGGATGCAGGGGATCCAGGCGCCGCGCGATCTCGCTTGAATGAAAGCAGTAGTTACCTGGCACCCATTGTTAGTGCAGCGATGGATGCACGGAACGTGCCCGGTATCGAAGATCGACTTGACGCCGAAGCAGGGTTGGCGCTTGCCCGCCTGGAACGCGGGTTCCGACTGCTGGATACTGTAGCGCAGCTTGCACCGCTGCTTGGGCTTTTTGGCACGGTGCTTGGCATGATCAACGCGTTCCAGAGCCTTCAGAGCGCTGGCTCAGCCGTCGATCCGTCACTGTTGGCGGGTGGAATTTGGGTTGCGCTGGTCACCACTGCAGTTGGGCTTGCAGTAGCAATGCCCACCTCAATGGTTCTTTCATGGTTTGAAAGCCGTACAGCGCGAGAAAGAGTGTTCGCAGACAAGGCCCTGCGCACAATATTGGTGCCGGGTCAGTCGATACAGCCAGTGGACGGGGCGAGCGCGCCGATAGCAGCTCCGGAACATGCGTAGGACCGCCCCATTTGTTCGGCGACGAATGTCGATGACACCGCTCATCGACGTTATTTTCTTGCTTTTACTGTTTTTCATGTTGTCTTCAACGTTTTCCCGCTTCGCCGAGATCGAATTGATCAACGCGACAGCAGGTGTTGCAGACGTGCCCGAACCCGCCGACAGGGTCTTTTTGCTACTGGGTTCACAACGACTGATTCTGAACGGCACTGTCACGACATTGGATGAAGTGGCCAGTCAGATCGGAACCGGGCAAGTGCTGGTCAGTTTGGACATCGATACATCGGCCCAACGACTGGTGGATCTTCTTGTTCGATTGCGCGGACAAGATGGGCTTACCGTTACGGTACTGGAATAAAACCATGATCCGTGCAACACGCCCACGCATCAAACGCGACTCAACAATTCCGCTGATCAATGTCGTTTTCCTGATGCTGATCTATTTCCTATTGGCTGGTACGCTGGCCCCGCCGTTGGACCCCGATCTTGAACTGATAGACACGGCCGAGCTCGAGGGGCGCGATCCACCTGATGCTATAATCCTGCATTCGGACGGGACTCTGAGTTTTCGTGGGCTACCGACTGACCCCGAGTCTTATCTATCGCGGAATAGCGCGGGACCGGTCCGAATTGTTCCCGACAAGAACGTGTCTGGGCAACGTCTGATCGAAGTTACCGGAGTACTTCGTCGGTTGGGCGCACCTTCTGTGTTTCTTGTAACACGTCAGGCTCTGGAATGATCAGAACCTCCGTTTTCGTCGCTGCAATGGCGATTACGCTTTCGCTAATGTTACACCTGTTGGGTTTGAGCCTAACCGCGCCTAGACTTACAGAAAAAAAAGTCATTGAAAGCCGGGCTAATAGCCTTGAATTGAGCACTGCGTTTGAAGAATTCGTCGATGCTCCACCAGAGCAGGTTCAACCAGAACAGGCGGAGGTGCCGGAACCGTCGGTTGACTCCACAGCAGAACCAGAACCAGCCGAAGTTCCAACAAGTGACGTACTTGTCGCGTCGCCAGAACCGCAAAATGTCCCGTCCCCCGACACAGGGACTTCGACAATCATTCAACCGGAGGCTCCGCAATCGCCCGTTACCGATACGCAGGGTCAGGCAGATGACAACGAGGCAGAAACTGCCGAACCCGTCGCGTCCGCGCCCGTCACTCCCGATACTTCAGCAGAAGCGCCGGTTGAAGCTACCGAAGCAGCAGCACCGGTTGCCGAGCCCGTTGCTGAGTTACCAACTGCAAAAGAGCCAGAAGAATTTGCGGCCCTGCCCCCGCCGCAACCTCTTACAGTTCCTGTTGAAAACCAGACGGTCGTTACTGAAACACCGGACGTGCCCGTCGCCCCAATAACACCCGAAGACACCGAAGGATCCGAAGAAGATGCAGAGTCCGAGCAGGCAGTTGTATCTTCATTAAGGCCGCGCCTTCCAGACCGCCGACCTCGTCAGACATCACCAAGCGCTTTGGACCCATCAAGGAATTTTGACAACTTGCGCTTTCCGGACCAAACCATTGACTCGCCTCTCACCGTGTATCGCCGTGAAGGACTTGACACATTCAGACAAGATCGCGGCGGAAACCGATCAGGCGGTCTTGGTCCTGGGAATTCGGACAGAACAAACTATGCCGGCCAGGTGTTGGTGCATCTGAACCGCGCACCGCTCGTTTATGTTGCAACCCGCGGGTTTGCTCAGGTTTTTTTTGAGATTAACCCTGACGGTACCTTGGCATGGGTAGACGTTGTCGACAGCTCGGGTGCGCCTGATGTCGAACGCGCGGCAAAAGAACAAGTGCGCAGCGCAGCACCTTTTCCACGGCCACCAGGGGGCGTCAGTCGAAAGCTGTCTTTTTTCTATCAGATCAGGTGAAACGTCTTCTGAATGTATTAAGGCAGCTTTGCGCTAACCGGGTTTTGATTCTTCAAATTGGGCCGATTACCTTACCAGGTATTGCAACCAAGCGTCAAAAGCATTGGCCAGAGACATTCTGGAGCAGGTCACTATAACCTTGATCTGTTTTCACCTTGCCCAAAGTAACTTCTGCTATTTTGCTCCCAAAGCCTGACCGCTTTCATCAAAGAAATGCAGGCTTTCCTGCGGAAAATGCAGGCCAACCTTCGTTCCGGGTGTCAGGTCTGTATCCCCGTTTAACCGAACAGTCACTTTTTCTTCCGCCCCGCAATCGATAATTAAAAATGTGTCCGCACCAAGATATTCAATTACCTCAATGACCCCGTCACTTTGCCCATCACCTGGTGCGACCACACTTATGTGTTCGGGTCGGATACCCAGCTTAATGGCCTCGCCGGACAGCGTGAATTCACCACTTCCGCCTTGCTCCAGTTCGTAACGACCGTTCCGCGTCTTGCATGGTAGAATATTCATCTTTGGGCTGCCGATGAACTGAGCCACAAACAGATTTGCCGGACGTTCGTAAAGTTCGCGTGGTGAACCCACCTGAGCAATTGTACCGTATTCTAGAACGACAATCCGATCGGCCAGAGTCATCGCCTCGACCTGATCGTGCGTCACATAAATCATTGTGCGTTTGAGATTTTGATGAAGTTTGGCGATCTCATAACGCATTTCGACCCGCAAAGCCGCATCAAGGTTCGAAAGTGGTTCATCAAACAAAAATGCTGTGGGATCACGCACAATGGATCGGCCAATTGCAACCCGCTGTCGCTGCCCTCCGGAAAGGTCTTTGGGGCGTCTTTCCAGAAATGGACCAAGTTTTAGAACGTCGGCCGCTTTGCTAACCTGCCTATCTATTTCTGCTTTCTGGACACCAGCAACCTTGAGGGAGAAACCCATGTTTTCTGCAACTGTCAGATGCGGATACAGCGCATAAGATTGAAAGACCATTGTCAGGCCACGCTTGGACGGGGGGTGGTCTGTTACGTCGCTATCATTTATTAATAGTGACCCCCGCGAAATATCTTCGAGCCCACCTATCATGCGAAGCAAAGTCGACTTGCCACAGCCAGATGGACCAACGAAGACGATGAATTCCCCTTCTTCGATTTTCAGGTCAACACCTTTGATAACCTGCGCGGAACCAAACCATTTTTCGACCGACTTTAGTTCGATGCTACCCATTAGTCCCTCCCTGCCCAGTGAAGCCAAACAGCTGCTGTCCACGTGAACGCATTGCCGCCCGCCGGGCTGCCAGAAATCGGGTCGAAATACTCTGCAAACCCATATGTAGAGATTAATTCTTTAGTCTTTACACGCAGTTCTTCCGCCCGTTGTTCATGACCCATTTCCGCCAAACCGAACCCGATCATCATGTTCATGAACGCCCATGTTGGACCGCGCCAATATCGTCGCGCATCAAAGTTCGGCATGGACGTATCATAGCTTGGAACGGGAAAAGGTACCGACGCCAATACCGCCTTCAATCGATCCAACATTTTTTCTGATTCAATCCCTGCGTACCAACAAAGGTACGAAGCGTTCGAAATGCTGCCTGACCATTCTTTGGTCCTTGCATCACGCGAGTCAAAAACGCCCAAATCTTCGTTCCAAAGTGAGCTTGCACCTACTTCCAAGTCAGCGATATCCGCGCCCAGACCTTCGGCGTCCAATCCCAGTTGTTCACTAATGGCCAACAAGTCCCTCGCCGCCCGCAATGTCGTGAATGTCATTGTCGGATCTGCAACACGAAACGGATTTTGCGTTAACAGGGCTTGCTGGTCCCATCCAGCCTGACGACCGATTTGAACCAGTTTTATGTAACGGTCATAGTCGAATTTGGTGGGTCGATCCTCGCTGTTTACATGACTCGTGTCACGACGCTGGTATTCACCGACATCCGAGGCATCTATGCGCGCCATCGCTTTGTCCCAGTCGGGCGCATTGTCACGTCCGGCTTCCCAGGGATGGGTCGTGCAAACAGCGCCATGATCATCCAGGCGCCACTTCATAATCCACCGATGCCAAGCCAGCATTTGGGGGAAAAGCTCGCGAATGCGCGCTTCTCCGGCGTCGGTGTCTTGTTCCCAGATTTTCCGGGCCATCGTTGCTGCGAGGGGTGGTTGAATGATTCCAGAGGAAGGTATCGGTCCGTCGCACCCCCACACATCAGGACCGGGGAAGTATCCGTCATCTTGTTGATGAAACAAGATATGAGGAACCATTCCGTCGGTCCATTGGCCTGTGAACAACGTCTCGATTTCGATCCAGGCTCGGTCAATATCAAACTGGGCAAAGCCCAGCGCGGCAATCGCGCTGTCCCAATTCCATTGATATGGATAGAGACCCTCGGTCGGGATCGTGTACCCACCGCGGTCATTTGAAATCAGGATGTTTCGCGCCTCGCGATCAGGGTTCGTATGTTGATTCATCAGTGTCATCCTTTGACGGACCCCGCAGTCAGGCCCTTGGTCATGAAACGTTCGAGTCCTAAAAACAGCGCCATAATCGGAACGGTGGCAATCACCGCACCGGCCATCAGGTGCTGTCGTGGAATTTCTGAGGAATTCAACATTGTGACCCCTCGGGTAAGTGTGAATTTGGACGGGTCATCCAAAAGCATGAAAGCCAACAGGAATTCGTTCCAAGCAATCATAAAGACGTATAGAGACACCGAAGCCAGCGCAGGTAAGCTAAGCGGAAGTGTAATTTTCCAGATTACCGAAATGCGCGAAAGCCCATCCATTAGACCCGCCTCTTCAATTTCTGTCGGTAAGCCGCGGAAATAACCCTGCAGCATATAAAGTGCGACCGGGATCGTTGTGACCGGATAAATCATAACGATGCCAAGTATCGAATTGCGCAGACCTGTCAGTGAGAAGGCGATATAGATCGGCAACGCCAGAACGATCATCGGCACCATGTAAATCAACAAGATCGAGCGCGAGAAAGCCTTTTGTCCTTTGAACCGAAACCGCGCCACCGCATAGGCACCTGGTACGCTGAACAACAAAGTGATGAACACCGTCAGCACCGAGACATAGAATGACGTCCAAAGATAGGTACCGAAATTGAAGTCGCGGAACAGTTCGGTATAGCTGCGGAACAGCGCGGTGCCTTGACTAAGATCCAGTGAAAAATCCAAGGGGTTCTGAAGTAGCGCCTGTTGCGACTTCAAACTCGTCATAACCATCACGTAGAAGGGTATGACAACGATTGCCGTGAAGAATATATATCCGAAACCGGTACAAAAGCGGATCACCGCATCTTCGTATTCATGACGAGTTAGCTCTCCAAATGGCAGTTCCTTTAGGATTTCTGCCATCGACAAATGCATCACCAAGGCGATTGACCCCACGGTGATCAACAACGCCAAAAGTGTGGTTCCAGACCCAATCAGAACAGGTCCGACCCCTGTCAGGCAAGACAAACCCAAAAACAACGCAACTCCCAAACGTGCAGTCGCATGCCGGACCGGAAAGCGGACATAGATCAACCCGGCAACCGCGCCCCAAATCAGGCTGAACAGAACCTGCGGACGAAATGCAGCACCAGTGGCAAAGGACATGGTGACCGCTACGGTTGTCGCAATAACGACCAACCAAAGTGCGCCAAGGAGAGGGCCGGTTACAAATCCATTGCGCATCACAAGCCCTCCTCTCGGCTGATAAATCGGAAGAAGACAAAGCTGAACGCAAGTAAACACATCAGGATTACAACCGCGACTGCAGCGCCAGCCCCAATGTTAGAGATCGCAAAAGCCTGCTCATAGACATTCACGGTCAGGGTACGCGTACCTGCATTGCCACCGGTCAACAAAAAGATGTCGTCGAACTTGTTGAATGTCCAAATGAACCGCAAAAGGAACAGCACCGATAGAATGCCCAATAATTGAGGGATACTCAGCAACCAAAACTTCTGAAACGGAGAGGCACCATCCATATCTGCGGCCTCGTACATGCTGGAGTCGATTGACTGCATCCGGGCTAGAATGAACAGGAAAGATAAAGGGAAATAACGCCAGATCTCGAACACCGTAACCATGATCAAAGCGAGCGGGCGTTCACCAAAAAAGTTGATCGGATCCTCACTAATGCCCATCTGCACCAACAACGCATTGGCCGAGCCTGAAAATGGGTCGAACAAAGTGACCCAGGTAAATGCGACGGCGATGACTGGCGCGACATAAGGGAACAAGTAAAGGCCCCGGATAAAGCCCTGACCCCGAAAACTTTTGTTCAGCAAAAGGGCCGCGAAAAGGCCCATAACCAAGGCGCCGATGGTACCGAAAACAGTATAAAAAAGGGTCACCCACAAAACGCCCCAAAATTCTGAACCGTCAAAGACCCTGGCAAAGTTTTCAAGGCTGAACTCAAAATTGGTCAGAATATTCGGGCCGCTTCCGGTCAAAATTGGTACAGATCCTTCCACCAAATTTTCGAAAGATTCCGCTTCGCCATCAATTGCGACCGGAATTCGGATACGCTCGCGCTGACCGCCCTCGAGTGTGCCAAAATCACAGAATAGATCGCGCCCTTCTAATTGGCATGGAGCAGTGATCTCGGATGTCGGAGTCATGCCCTCAGGGAGAGTGTCACTGATCGTCACTCCCGCGACTGCAATCTCCTGGCTGGAATTGCGCAGACGGTACTCAATCCGCAGGTCCTCACCGGAACCGCGCAGACTCTCGCGCACCACTGGCGCAGGTGGGCGAAGGTCAGATAGGGTAAAAGGTTTGAAACTGATCCAGATAATGGCCAGCAAAGGCAAGATCACAACCAGTGAGACGCTGATCAGTGTCGGGGCCAGAAGCGCCCATGCCAAACGCGCCTCGCGTTTCGCAAGCGCTCCCGTGCCGGTCGGAGGGACAGCCGAAGACATGGGATACCTCGATGGGTTGGGTGCAGCGACGCGAACGTCGCTGCGGTATTAACAAGCGGAACTTATTGAACTTTAGCGAGTTCTTCGTTCATCGCGGCAACAGCGGCCGCAGCATCGAGCTCATCGTCGATATACTGACGGACAATACGGTTGATCGCCTGGCTGTTAATCATTTTCGATGCCAGCGAGAGCTGACCTTCGGTGACTCCCCAACGCTGAGCGACATCCAAGCCTCCGACAATTTCATCGATCATGGCCTGGTCGTAAAGTTCACCCAAAGGTGCCTTGCGATCTACGCCGACCGGCAACTCTGCCCACGCTTCTGAGAACGCAGTCGGGTTGTCAGCATTTCCACGTCGGACGGGGAATTTACCTTCGGGCGCAATAGCCAATGTCTGGGTATAGCCCTGATCCATTGCGTATTTCACAAATTCCATGGCGGCATCGGTATCCGCATCATTGGTGATGCCGAAATACCGAACATCGCCCCATGCAGCTCCGTCCGGATTGGACGGGCCCGAAAAGTTGGTGACAATTCCAGTCTTGCTGGCCAAATCGCGAGAGGTCGGATCATCGTTGATGGTGGGCGGAGCGCTGTCGCGAAGGCCGGCCAATTCGTCCAGAATAAACGGCGACCAGATGATCATTGCCGCCTTGCCATCAAAGTAAAGTTCGCGCGACTGCTTCCAATACAGTTCCCCCGGAGGCGAAGCTTTGGAAATGGCTTTGTAAAAGTCCAGTACCTCTGTTGTTTTGGCCTCGTCCAACGGCTGGAAACCGTCCGGACCAACTGGGCTAACTCCGTTTGCCAGGAAAACATGTTCCAACACTTGGCTCATGAAGTTTTCGTCCACCTTGGTGGCTGCAACGAATCCATACATGTCCGGCGGACTATGCAGAGCTTCCAAGGCAGCCTCGACCGCAGCATAAGAACTCGGCGCGTCTAACCCCTTCTCGTCAAACAAATCTTTGCGGTACACAACCATTTGGGTCCAGCCGTCGACCGGCACGGATGCCGTTTCGCCGTTGAACGCTGCCATTGCAAGAGCTCCCGGAGCGAAAGTATCTGCGCCTAGCTCCTCAACCACTTCTGTTGCCGCTTCTGTGTCCAGAATACCCGCTTCAGCCCAAGGCAGAGCATACTGCAACGGATGATAAACAACGTCCGGCAGATCGCCTGCTGCAAATGCGGCTGTGGCACGTGTTCCCAGATCGGTTTCGGTCACCGGGATGACTTCGACAGTAGTTCCGGTTTCAGCCTTGAATTGATCAGCCATTTCCTGCTGCTTTGCCAACCGTTCGGGTTGCTCTTCCGTCGTCCAAAAACGGATCGTGTCCGCGTGCGCAGATACCGCTGCCAGTATCAACGCAAGCGATGATCCAAGCATCAGCCTGGATGCCTTGGGTGTAAGTTTCATAGTCGGTCTCCTCCCCGGTTATGATCATTGAGATTTACAATTTTTAGCGCCAGATCCTCGGACGTCAGCCGCGGCGGCCCATCGGATTGTCGTTCTATAAGAACAGCTTCGCTGAGTTCGCGTAAGTCTTTAGGTTGCTCGCCCCGCGTCTGGCGGATCAGCAATGTTGCAAGCCGCTCCCCTGCCCGATGCGAGTCCACACTGAACGTCGTGAGCCCCGGACTGACATATTGGCACTCCGGGATGCCGTCGTACCCAATGACGGAAACATCGCGTCCGATTTCCAGATCCAAATCCCTACAAACAGAATAACAGCCTAAAGCAGCCAAGTCGGTCGCAAAAACGATAGCCGTCGGCGGGTTTTTCAGGTTCATCAAAGCCCGCGCTTCCAAAGCTCCTTCTTCGCGCGTGCGCGCGCCATCCCGGATTAATTCAGGATCAAATTCCAAGCCCGCGGCTTTCAGACCGTCAACATATCCGTCGCGGCGCAGGTGACTGTAATTGAACTTCGGATCACTACCGACGTAACCAATGCTGCTGTGTCCGAATTCGGCCAAACGAATGACCGCGTTTCTGATCGCCGTTTCACCGGAAATATCGAACCAAGAGGTATTTTCCATTGCTGCGGCTTGACCGTATCCAGTCCGCCCATAAAGGATAAACGGTACCTTCAGCTCCCTTAGGTATTCAACTCGGGCATCATCAACTTCCGTTCGCGGCAGAATAAACCCGTCGGCCTTGCGTTCTTCAACAAGCCTGCCCAGGACCTTGAGCATGTCCTTTTCTGACTTCGCCGTGGAAATAGTCATGGTCCAGTCAAACGAACTGGCTGCTTCACAAGCTCCGGAAAGAAAATCCTGCAAAAACGGATTGTGCCTGTCGGGTTCTTCGCCATTAATAACCATCGCAATTGCCCGGACCTTACCTGTCCGGATAGCCTGCGCGTGGCTGAGCGGGCGATAACCCATCTTGCGCGCTGTGACCTCAACCCTTTTTCGCGTCGCGTCCGAAATATCCGAGTAACCGTTCAGCGCGCGCGACACGGTGCTTTTCGAAAGCCCTAGGTGATAAGCCAGCTCATCAAGCTTCACCCGCCCTGTTGCGGACGCCGCACGAAGCTGGGATTCGCCTTTTTGCGCAGTGGGATTCGTCATCATTCTTTCATTTAGTCGCTCCGAAACCGGTTTCGGCAACTTAAAAATGACCGGAATTAACTAAAAGCCGAATTTTATGGCCGTAAGAGGAGCACCGACGCCAAGTAAGGTATTCTGCGCGAGAAAAGGACCAATCACCCCAGTCCTATGAGTTTGCGTTCAATCTTGATCGCCAGAAAACGCAGCATTTAATCTGCGAAGTTTTCGTCGATCAACACTTTCAACATAGGATTTTAACAAATCCCTTCAGTTCGCCATCACTTGTTCCAGCACCGGGAAATGCTGCACAACAGTCTCGGTTGGAATGTCCTTAGGCAAAAACTCCAAGACAACTACTGCATCTCGGTTCGTTTCAAGAACCTTGCCAGCCTGGGTGTTGACGACGAAATGCCGAGGCTGATGGCCAGACGCGTTAAGAGTGAACCAATTCACATTTTCAGCCCAACTCACCCCTTCATGTACACCTCGGTCCAAAACTTCCAATTTTCGAAGCAACACCTCGCGACTATAGCGAGACAACAATAAAAGCAGATGTTCGCGTGGAATCCATCCGCCATACGAATAGACTCCCGCAGACTTTTTCATCTGGCCAAATTCGTCGACCAAATCCGCCGCTTCTTCCTGAGATAGCCCATCGGTCACTTCGTAGTCGTAATACAGTTCAAGTACATTCCCAGGTTTTTGCACCACTTCAGAGACGCCATAGCTCTTTGGGTCCTTGGAGATCGGTGCATTATGCTCGTAGCTGAATACTCCAGTTCCCTCAGAATGGATGATATCCGCGTGATCAACTAGAAACTGGGCAGTTTCCATGGCTTCTTTGCGCGTTTCGGTAGGGAAACCGAAAAAGTTGAATGTGTGGTTCCAAATTCCAGCGTCATGCGCATCTTGCAGGTTCGCCAGCATTACGTCCTGAGTATTGTCCTTCTTCATGTGCCGCTGAATACGCTCATTTGCCGACTCCAAGCCGATATACAAAGAGCGAAAGCCAATGTCGTACATGCCCCTGTAGTGTTCAGGCTTAAAGTACTTTTCAAATTTATAAAGCCCGGTGAAATAGAACTTTCCTGGCGCAACGGTTTTTGGAAGATGCGTAAATAGTTTCGGCGGAATGGCTTCGTCATTCAGAGCGAAGTGTTTCACGCCGTATTTCTCGCTCAATTCCTCAATAGTTTCCGCGAAAGTTTGGGGCTGCAACATTCTGTACCGATCCCCATAGATCATCCCGTGGTAGCAGAACGCACATTTGTCCCAATAGCAGCCGCGTGTTGTCAGCATTGGAAGAACTGTTTCGGGCGAGTAATAGCTGTTGAGATCCAAATCGCTAAAATCCGGCACCGGTATCTGTTCTAACGTGACCTGAGGCGCCAGTTTAGTCTTAACGATCTTCCCGTTTTTCAACAGGCAAAGGTTACTGCTTGGAGTTGCAAACGGATCCGAACATTCGAGCAACTCAACCAATGGTGATTCACCCTCGTACCTTAAGACGAAATCGAAATATTTTTTGAAAAAATGAGAAATCATATTAGTTTTGTCGACAAGACGAGAGAAGACACTGCCACCTATTAAGATTGGTACATCCGGAAAGACCTCCTTCAATACTCGCGAAAGTGTCAAACCCGCCAAGATCTGTTCCTGACCAATCACCGACAAGCCAAAGTAACGTGGCTCATTTTTGACCGCCCTGACCTTTTCTCGAAAGAAGGATAGGAAAGGATTTATCTCAGGGTTCGAACAAAACTCGTCAATGCTGGGAATAGACGATAGAACATCTGAAGTCGACAAGCTTGAAGTACCGACCTCGACAACTGGTTCAGCGGTAGAGAAAGCAAAAAGTAAACGCTTGAACGCTGTCACAGCAGTATAAAATTCGTCAATCGTCCGCAGGCAGCGTTCGCTTTTCAAGCCTTTAGCTTGTTGAGACTTACGATCAAAATCGCTGAGTATACCCAATGCCAGCAAAGCTTGGTTACGATAGCTATCATGTTCTGGACCAAGGTCTTTTACATAACGGTCCAACCTGTCGATGGCCACTGGCAAACGCTGCCGCGAAATGAAGTAGTCGTAAAACTCCACATTCCAATCAGATTGCTTTACTGCGAACCCTCTTTCTACCAAAAAGGCTTTGAGCGCTGGCGTGCTGAGGAACGGCTGAAACGGCGACCATTGCGGTGGAAAAATGAGATGAATATCTAAATTTTCCATAATTTTATTCCCCGCGGAGAGACGGCAGTCAGAAAACCAAACGTGAATTCGACCACTCGTCAAATGCTTGCGACCTTTGGATCGCAAACATTCGAACTAAATGGACTACTTTCGCAATCGACGAGGCTTGGAAGACCCTTCGGCAAGCATCTCCGAAGATCCCTGATTCTGATTTTGATTGTCCATTACCTCTTCGCCGCCACCCATAAGAACCGTCTTCAGGTTTTGAAGCGCAGCCGGCTTCATGGCCAACAATTCTTCCATTTTTCCCTGGTTTTGATTTTGGTTGTCCATGACTTCTTCGCCACCGCCCACCGACCCAATACCGACTTCGCGAAGGATCTCGGGCTTCATGCGCGAAATCTCCTCAAGGCTGCCTTGGTTCTGGTTCTGATTGTCTGATAGGGCGAAGTCGTCCGGCAGGGAAGCTTCGATTTCTCTTAGCAAATTTGGAGCAAGGTTGTCTTTGAGAACGCCGAGCACACTAAGTTTGTCCATGGGAAACTCCTGATCAAATAAGCTTGGCAATCTCAACTCAATAACACAATATAAAGATGTTTGCAATTACTTAAAGCAATTTTAGGTTGTTCACTTTTAAAGTGCTAATAAATTTAGGTGTTTTAGTTTTTGTTGTCTAAATCGAAATAAAACTCCTTCTTTAGACGGATTTATTTCAGGATCTTTGCTGGAAGGTGCAATAATTTTTTCCTTTGATATTTCCTAAGTTATTTGTGTTTACGCTAGTGGTCGTCCGGTTTTTACATGACCCGCTAAAAGTTTACTTTTAGTTGTGCTTGGGCGACTGGCCAAAGTGAAAAGCTGCGTGCCTTTAACTAGAAGGCTATCGTCCCACGGGTTTTCACGACTTAAATCCCGACGAGACTAAGGCAATTGTCGCGGCTTGTCTTACCTAAAAAGTTAGTCATCGCTAGTGAGATCGATGACCTGAGTTCTGCACTTAAACTGGGCTGAGCCACGGCAAGTGGATGGATTGATTTCATGTCTTGCACCAAACCAGTCGTCTAAACCTTAGGCACAGCGCACAGTTCTGCCCCACTTGTCACCGCAATCTGGGCGAAAAAGCTTTTCTGAAACGAAATGGACAGTCAGGCTGCTGGCAAGGTTGTGCTACAGATAATTCCATCGAGACTATGGAGGACTCTCAATGAACGATCAAACCCGAACCCAACGTCTCACCGCAGCAGATTTCGACCAAGAACTTCTCGATTTGTACGATTACTATGCGCATGGGAGGATTTCAAAGCGGGAATTCCTCGATCGCGCTGGAAAATGGGCTGTAGGTGGATTAACCGCAGCGGCAATACTAAGCACCCTTTCACCCAATTACGCATTGGCTCAACAGGTCGCAGAAGACGACCCGGAGATTCAGGCCGAAGAAATCACCTATAGTAGCCCGGACGGAACCGGTGATGTGTCGGCCTATCTCGTGCGTCCAACCCAGATTGACCCCGATCGACCGCCTGCGGCAGTTCTGGTTGTACATGAAAACCGCGGCCTCAATCCTTACATTCGAGACGTTGTGCGTCGCGTTGCCAAGGCTGGTTTTGTCGCGATGGGTCCAGACGGGCTTTCATCGCTTGGTGGGTATCCGGGAAATGACGATGAAGGTCGCGAAATGCAGCGAAGCCTGGATCGCGAACTTCTCCTAAACGACTTTTTTGCAGGTTTTGAGTTTCTTCAAGCGTTGGACGGTACGAATGGAAAAGTGGGAGCAACCGGATTTTGTTACGGCGGAGGCGTCGTGAACAAATTGGCAGTGGCCTACCCAGAAATGGCAGCTGGTGTTCCATTTTACGGAGCCGCGCCGGACAACGCCAAGGTCGGTCTTATCGAGGCCCCCCTGATGATACAGCTTGCTGCGCTGGATCAACGGATAAATGCGATGTGGCCTGAGTTTCAAAAAGCACTTGTCGAAAATGACAAGCGCTACCAAGTTTACATCTATCCCGGCGTGAACCACGGATTTCACAACGACACGACACCTCGATACGACCAAGCGGCGGCAAAACTGGCGGAAGAGCGTATGATCGCTTGGTTTCGCACGTACCTGGCGGGTTAAAATACACCTGCGATGTCACTGTGAAGGGGTAACTTCTGACTTCCTGCGCCAATGATGCCTTTGCTGTCTGGGCGCCTGACAACCTCATCTTGGCGCCTGCAGGCATAGCCATCTGTGTTTTGCCAATAGGTACTTTTGGGCAAAGATATGACTTCCAAGTTCACTTATCTTCTTAATCTTGGCTGATTTGATATCCCGCCTTCCAGTGCTGGCCGCGAGTCTGATCGGGAGGTCGGTTTTGCTTACTGCAAAAGAAAAACCCCACCGTGATGGGGTTAGTTGAGGTTTGGGACAGTGAATCTCGTTCAGAGATGATCCTTCTATCGCCGACTAGCCTTTCGATTACTTAAAGCTGTCATTAATTCGAGCGCCTTCAAGCAATCAGCAATGTTGACCGAGGCCTCGAAGATAATTGGAGTGGATCGATTTTGGCAGTCTACCGAGCCAGAGAACTACCGAGGGAACAGAAGGTGGTCTCAATTTCGTTGAAATAGCATTTCGTGAGACGCGATGTTCGCGACAGTCACTGAATGCCAACCGAAATCATTTTATGTGAACAAAAACTCATCCGTGAGGATCAACGGCTGAGTGCTTGCCACCTTTTGTTCTACCGGAACTTCAGGTTTCACCCGGGAATTCGAACTTAGAGTGACACTCCTACTTTGCGCTCTTTGTTGCTCAATCTTGTTCAACAAGAAAAAAACTGCCGCATTTGTACCGACAAGGTTCTGGGGTACAGGTATCTGCTCGACGTTTGGGCCCATCTTGGTGTTGCTCACTGTAGTAGCTGAAAATGCCTTACGCATGGTCAGCTTAAGCCAAAACATGGCAATACTAAGGCGAATGCAATGTGCGTGCAGCATGAGCTTTTAATCGCTCACTGATTGCAACACGCTACCGTATGGGTGCTAAAAGTTGTCAAACACCGTCAACTCACACCTTTGTCCCAATCGAGACATCAGGAATCCCGGCACTGTTTTGAATAGAATAGAAAAATTCGATCCGCACCTAGTGTGGTTGGATGGAAATAACCTGGCAAAATTTGAATTATCAGCCTCAAATGACCGAAAGCAATGTGCTTGCAGCCCCTACAAACCCAGCCGCCGCTACCGCAGCCGCAAGGAGTATACAGCAGACCTCCAGTGCAGATAGTTTCATTTGCTCGCATCGCCCCTTAGCAGAACTTTCCGCTCGAGATAGAGGAACTCTGGCAGGTCGCAAAGAGCATGCGCATTTACGCAGCGGAAACTTGCCTCGCGACGGCACATATTCGCCCAGAATACCGTTCAGGTTTCCCACGAGTGGCACTCCCAAGCTCTTTGGAACTTGACCTGTTGCCGCAATACATCACGAGTCGAATCCCAAACCTGAACTGCGGGTGATTTTGTGTGCTGCAGGATGTCAGCACCTGCCTTGCAAACCAGTTAGGTCTTTTCCGATTCGCCACATTTCGACAGAATTAGGTGCGCTAAAGGCCGAAACCGAGAGGCTAATCGGCCTGATATGACCTTGGCCAGCCAAAGCTCGCATTGGTTCCAACAATAGCCCGGCTGTCTTTGCCGTGGTTCGGATGGACCAAATGGATCAAGTAAGACGGCATTACGATCATTTCACCTGCACCAGACGCAGGGATTTTTGCTTCGAAAAGCGCTCGACACCGATATCCGGAAATGTGGTAGCTCATTCCTGAGATCAAGAAACTGGATCATACCGGAGGATCCTTCTTCGATCTTTGGCTGCGAAGCAAAATAAACACCTGACCAGTGGCCACTCTGGGGCGAGTATGAGGGGAGTTGTTACCGCAGAGAGGATTTTCGTTCATGCATCCAAACAACTTTAGTCTAAACTCCTCCGGATCGACCTACTGAGAAACCTTCGCGAAACGTGGAGTACAGCATCCTGTGCCGCTTTCTGTTGGCGAATTCGCTGAGTTGAGAATAACCAACGGGGACGCGATCAAGTCGCAGAACACATCCATCTACAAAAAGGCCAATGTCAAAACAGAACGCAACTTTCAGGTACGCCAGTCGAGGAAATGTTGATCGAAGAACCCTGAGAAATCAGAACTTTTTAGAAGTAACAACCGTTCAGTAGCTTAAAGCCTTAGGTGCGCAACAACAGCCTGTCTATAAACGGTTCAGCAGTTTCCTTTACTGCAACTTGCGCCTGGGATTCACGCGATCGACAGGTTCAGTTGAAACAAAAAGAAATTTTCTGACCTAGGTGTTCATAGGGTTCGAATTTTGTATGAACAAAGAATGACCATAAGGGAGAAGTAAATGAAGAAGTGTTTTTTGGCTGCGACAGCAGCGGCGCTTTTCGCAACGGGTGCTTTGGCTGAAGTCAAAGTAGGGATGATAACAACGCTTTCAGGCGGCGGAGCGGGCTTGGGAATTGATGTGCGCGATGGATTTATGCTTGCAATCGCGCAATCCGGTCGAGACGACATTGAGGTTGTGATTGAGGATGATCAACGAAAGCCGGACATCGCTGTGCAGCTTTCCGACAAGATGATTCAGTCCGAGCGTGTTGATGTAATGACGGGCATTATCTGGTCAAATCTGGCAATGGCTGTCGTGCCTGCAGCGGTAAACCAAAATGTGTTCTATCTGTCACCAAACGCTGGACCTTCTGCGCTTGCGGGTCAGGGTTGTCACCAAAATTACTTCAATGTTGCCTGGCAGAACGACAACTTGCATGAGGCGGCGGGGGCTTATGCTAATAACGCCGGCTATAAGAATACCTTCATAATGGCCCCGAACTATCCAGCGGGCACTGACGCGCTAACTGGCTACAAACGCTTCTTTAGCGGTGATTTGGCTGGTGAGGTCTATACAGAGCTTGGTCAAACAGATTATGCAGCCGAGATCGCCCAGATCAGGGCAAGTGATGCCGACAGCGTTTTTTTCTTCCTTCCTGGTGGGATGGGGATTTCTTTCCTAAAGCAATATGCGGACAGCGGTATAGATCTTCCGGTTGTCGGTCCAGCGTTCAGCTTTGATCAAGGCATCCTTCAGGCAGTTGGCGATGCCGCGCTGGGCGTCGTGAACACTTCGCAGTGGAACAAGGATATCGACAATCCGACTAACGCAGCTTTTGTCGAAAGCTTCCAAGCCGAATACGGCCGCTTGCCGTCGCTTTATGCAAGCCAGGGGTTCGATACGGCGAACCTGCTTCTGTCAGCACTTGAGAAGGCTGATCCATCTGATGCAGATGCATTCCGTGAAGCCCTGCGTGCGGCTGATTTTGACAGCACGCGTGGAGAATTTGCTTTCGGGCAGAACCACCATCCGGTGCAAACGATCTACGCTCGTGAAGTGGTCAAAGAAGGTGATGTATTCACAAACAAGATCATCGGTCCAGCTCTGGAAAATCACTCCGACGCTTACGCTGCCGACTGCAAAATGTGATCAATTCCTGCCTGCCTTCAAATTTAGGCAGGCAGGCATTCGGAGTTTTCATGTCTTCGATCTTAATTTTCGAGCAGATCCTTAACGGGCTGCAATTCGGCGTCATGCTCTTTTTGATGGCTGCTGGGCTGACGCTGATTTTCGGCGTGATGGGGTTGATCAACCTCGCCCACGGCTCGCTGTACATGGTCGGTGCGTTTGCAGCAGCTGCCGTTGCGGGGGCAACGGGCTCATTCTTTGCGGGGCTCGTTGCCGCGCTTGCAGCTGCGGCGTTGGCAGGCGCGATTATCGAAATCGGTATAATACGGAGGCTTTATGACGCCCCGCACTTAGATCAGGTCTTGGCCACCTTTGCCCTGATCCTGATCTTTTCAGAGGGCACAAGGTGGGTATTCGGTTCTTTCCCACTTTTTCTTAACATTCCGCAAGGGCTGTCCGGCCCGGTGAGCTTGCCCGGTGGGATCGAATATCCTCTTTATCGCTTGTTCATTATTTTGACGGGAATAGCGATCGCGGGTGGGCTTTGGTTGCTAATCGAACGCACCCGCATCGGAATTCAGATACGCGCCGGGGAAAATGATCGAGAGATGATCGCCGCGTTAGGCGTTGATATCTCTAAACTTTACACACTGGTCTTCGCTTTGGGGGCGGCGCTTGCTGGTCTCGCTGGTGCGCTTGTGGGCGCAATTCAATCGGTTCAGGTCGGTATGGGTGAACCGGTCCTTATTCTGGCGTTTGTCGTTATCGTCATTGGTGGTATCGGGTCGATCCGTGGGGCTTTCATCGGGGCACTTTTGGTTGGTCTGACCGACACGCTGGGCGGCGTGTTTCTACCCGAATTGTTCAAGCTGTTTATGGATTCAGGCGCCGCGCAAAAAAGCGGATCGGCTATCGCATCGATGGGAATTTACATTCTGATGGGACTTGTTTTGATCTGGCGTCCAACTGGGTTGTTCGGAGCTCGCGCATGAAGTTTGAGGAACGCTATCTCAACTTTTTCGTTTTGGTCGGGCTTCTTTTGCTACCTATTTGGGCGCAGGCGATGGATGAGCCTTTTACGATCACTCTGGCGACGCGGGCGGTGATCCTTGCTTTGGCCGCAGTTGGGCTGAACCTCGCGCTGGGCATTGGGGGGATGGTCAGCTTTGGTCACGCCGTCTTCTTTGGGATCGGTGGCTACGCTATGGGTATACTTGCTTATCACGCTCAGACCTATACGACATTGAGTCTTGGTTTGTTTGAGACAGGCGGGACAAATTCCATGCCGGTCATCTGGCTGGTTGCAATGCTTCTTTCGGGCGCCGTTGCTTTTGTCATTGGTCTGCTTTCGTTACGAACGTCCGGCGTTTACTTCATCATGATAACGCTCGCTTTCGGCCAAATGTTCTATTATTTCGCAATTTCGTGGGCGCAGTATGGGGGCGAAGACGGGCTATCGATCTACGTGCGCAACGGATTTCCGGGCCTAAACACGCTTGTTCCGATCGAGTTCTTCGGCATCTGTTTTGTTCTTCTTTGCGTAACTCTCGTTCTATTCGCCCGCCTTCAATCTTCGCCGTTCGGATTGGCGTTGAATGCGGCCCGTCAGAGTAAATCAAGGGTGGCGGCCGTCGGCCTTAACCCCACTCGTGTGAAACTGCTGGCATTTGTCTTGTCTGGCGCTGTTACCGGGTTAGCAGGAGCGTTGTTTGCAGATTTGAACCGCTTTGTCTCGCCAACAATGTTTAGCTGGCAATTGTCTGGTGAATTGATCGTGCTGATTATCATCGGTGGTGTGGGTCGATTGATGGGACCAGTTATTGGGGCATGCGTATTCGTAGCGCTTGAGCATTTTCTTGGCGAAATAACTGATTTCTGGCACGTTTTTCTTGGAATAATCCTGCTTTGCATAGTTTTGTTCGGACGTGGCGGTCTTATCGGTCTTATCACCGGCAAGGAGGGCGCGCATGTATAGGCCGATACTCGCGACCCATGGTCTTACCAAAAGTTTTGGAGCGCTGAATGCAACACGAGATGTGTCAGTAGATCTTAATAGCAAAGAAATCCATGCGATCATTGGGCCGAACGGCGCAGGGAAATCAACGCTCATCAAACAGATTTGCGGTGAAATGCAACCGGATAGCGGACGCGTAACGCTCGACGGACAAGATGTTTCGAAATTGTCCACATTTGCGCGTGCCCGAGCTGGCCTCGGCCGAACATTTCAGGTGTCTGATCTTTGCATGGAAGACACCGTAATGGAAAATGTTGTGTTAGGGAGTTTGGGTGCCGAAGGCGCTGTAGGGCGTTTTTGGAAAAGCGCTTTGAAAACAAGGGATCTGTGCGAACGGGCAGAGCTAGCTTTAGAGCGCGTTGGATTGATCGAAGAGCGTTACACGCGTTGTGCCAATCTCAGCCATGGACAGCGTCGCCAATTGGAAGTCGCCGTTGCGCTTACACTTTCGCCCCGCGCATTCATTATGGATGAACCAATGGCCGGGTTAGGCGTAGAGGGTTCAAAGCAAATGACAAGTTTCCTTGATGGGCTACGGAAAGAAGCTCCTATTTTGTTGGTGGAACACGACATGGATGCTGTCTTTGCGCTGGCAGACAGGATCAGCGTAATGGTCTACGGCAAAGTCATCGCAACCGGGACACCAAACGAAATAAGAAACAGAAAGGAAGTGCGGGAAGCCTATCTGGGGGATGCTGTATGAGTTTTCTGACGGTCCGGGACCTCACGGCTTCATACGGAGTCAGCCAAGCCTTGTTCGGCGTTGATTTGACCGTAGCAAAAGGCGAAGTTACCGCGTTGCTGGGACGGAACGGAATGGGAAAGTCGACCACCGTAAAGTCAATTTGCCAAATGATCCGCTCAAAAGGCACTATCACTTTGGATGGGTTAAACCTGCAGAATCTTCCCAGCTACAAGGTGTCCCGCGAGGGAGTCGGCCTTGTTCCTGAGGGAAGACGCTGCTTTTCCGATCTGACGGTGCGTGAAAACCTGATAGCGACAGCTCGTCCCGGAGAATGGGATCTTAACGAAGTAACCAAACTGTTCCCAAGGTTAGACGAACGAAAAGGCCAGCGAGCGGGATCGCTTTCCGGGGGCGAACAACAAATGCTTGCCATTGGCCGAGCATTGATGACAAACCCCCGCCTGCTGATTTTGGATGAGGCGACAGAAGGTCTGGCGCCAATTATCAGGCAAGAGATCTGGGCCGCCATTCGGCAACTAAAACAGGAAACCAGCGTCGCAATTTTGTTAATCGACAAGTCGCTAAAAGAACTTTCCGCCATTTCGGAAAGAGCAATAATACTCGAACGCGGTAGAACAGTTTGGTCCGGCAAAATGACTAGTTTGTCACATGAGATTACCGAAAAATACATAGGTATCTGAAGCTCAAATTAGGTTGTCGGCCGGATTTACTCGGCTTTGGAGCAATGGCTTAAGTTGCTCCAAATTCGACAATTTGGGCCGCTGCAAAAAACTCCTTTTCCTTGTATGCTTCAAAGCGATACTCAAGGAACTGGCATGAGCAAAAAAGATCACTGGGACAGAATATATGGCGAGAAGGTCGAAGCAGACCTGAGCTGGCATCAGGATGATCCGACTGTTTCGCTGGAATTGATGTTGCAAGCAGGTCTGACATCAAAGTCTTCAGTCGTCGACATCGGCGCGGGAACATCACGTGTCGTGGATCGTCTTCTTGAGCTTGGGCTTTGCGATATCTCGGTTCTTGACCTTTCCGATTGCGCAATCAAGTCGGCGCGTCGCCGGCTAGGCGACCGTGGTAAGAAAGTTAATTGGATTGTGGCTGATGTAACGACGTGGAAGACCACACGGGTCTTTGACATCTGGCATGATCGCGCAGTGTTCCACTTCCTTGTCAATCCAGCGGACAGGGCTGCTTACGTAGATCAGCTCTCCAACAGTTTGGCTCTGGATGGGCATGCCGTAATAGCGACTTTCGCGCCTGACGGACCAACAAAGTGCAGCGGACTCGATGTCGTAAGATATAGCCCCGAAAGCCTGAACGAAGTTTTGGGTGAAAGATTCACACTAGTTACACATCGTTTTCATCTCCACCTTACGCCCTGGGATCTAGAACAATCGTTTCAATACAGCCTTTTTCAAAAAACACTATGAGCCGAGGATAAAGCCTCTAAACAGAAGCTCACCAAGTCTTGAATGATTGGTTTCTTTCAAACTGACCGGGTTTGGTTGAGAGCAATTTTTGGAAGACAAGCGCACCGCATGGCCCGAAAGCTGCCGTAATCTGACCTTATTCAGGCATCACAATAAATGACGGTATATTTCAATTCGCGATGACCCGAGGCCCCCGAAGTAGAAAGGATTTCTACCGTGTTGAACTTTCTAAAAATAAGTGTGTCCGCGCTTGCTCTGTCTGCTTTCGTGACCGTCCCTGTCGCAACGGTTTTGACTGCCGATTACGCCTACGCGAAAAATGGTAACGGCAACAGCGGAGGCAAAGGTGGAAATGGCGGAAACAACAACGGTGGGAAAGGCGACAACGCCGGGAAATCAGGTGCAAACAAAGGCTGGGGTTCAGACAAAAAGCTGAATGGAAAAAATACGAATTCGGCGAGCAGAGGCGGTAAGCCCAAAAAAGAAGGCAGAATTGGGCGTGCTGTCAAAGAAGATTTTCAAACTTTGGGCCGCAACCTGCAAAAAAACGGCATCAAGGGTCTTTTCAAAGGTAGCAAATCGCAGGTTACCGCAACTCGTACAAAAAGCACCTCTGTCAAACAGTCTGTGAAACCGCCAAGCAGAAAAGCAAGTCTTGTCGACGATTTCACACTTCACCCAAGCAACCTCGGCAAACTTAATGGCGCAATCAACTCCAGCATAAATGCAAAGCTCGCGCATATTGCGAACGATCAATATGCGAAAGGTAAAGGGCCCGTAAGCCTTGCAGCAGCCCTTGCTGTGGCAGACGCCAATTTCAATCACCTCATGGGTGAAGAAAACTCTTTGAGCGCTGAAGACGTTAAGGACATTGCCGCGGCATTTGATCTTTTGGATGCGCCCCCAATGACTCTGGAAGAAGCAGAGGATATTTTGGCCGATCCTGAATTGACGGAGTCAGCAGAATGGGCGACCGCGCAATCTGTTAAAGAAGCCTATGACCTCACTACAGATGACGAAGGGAACACGATTGATCGTCCGACAGAGGAGCAATTGGCAGCTGCCGAGGCAGTGCACGAAACAGAAGCAAACCTTTTAGATCATTATAAAGGCGATTTCTCTGACGACGACTTGGTCGCAGCGGAACAGCAAGACCACGTCCTTGACGCCGTACGAACCTCCAATCCTGACGACGAGGCGGTTAAAGCAGCGCTCGACAACTCGGCAGAGGATCAAGAGTATTCCGTCGACGACGAAGCAGATGACGACGACAGTGAAGTCAGTGACTCATCGGACGACGAGGTTCCCAACCTCGACGAGGAAATCAAAAAAGAACTCGCGAGTAGCGACTAAGCCTAGGTTGAGAGAGTCGGCGACTACGATTTTAGCGCAGTTTCCAGCAAAACTGGATTAATTCTGTTCGATCGTGGCCGTCGGAAGACCTTGCTCGACCCAATCGGGAAAGCCACCCGAATAATATCGCGCGTCCCGGAACCCCCAAAGTTGCGCCTTGACTGCTGCATATGCTGAATATGGGCAATGTGGCCCATGACAGCTGAATACCAGTGTGTCATCAAGGTTTGCGATTTCCAGCAGGGCTTCTCGTGACAGCTCGACCATAAGAGAGTAATTGACAGAATTGGGTATGTGCCCCGCATTAAAATCCAGCAATGCGCGCACATCTACAAACTGTGCCTCACCTTTTTTCCAAAGTGCGTGTGCTTCTTCTGTATTAATCCGTGGGATACTCTCAGGGTAATATAAGCCTTCGTCCCGTTTGATCAGGTCAGCAACTTCATCGTAATCAAGATCACTTCCGGCACTGGCCGGCACGCCCGCCTTCACAACGCCATCATATAGGTGTCGGCGATAATCCGGATCATATCCGTACATATCACCATACCACCAGATAAGACTTTCTTCGGCAGTAAAGGGATCATAATACGACGGAACTGCAAGTGCGTCGTACTGTTCAATCAGCTCGGGCACATCGTCAAGTTGACCAAGGTGGCCAAGTGCGGATGTCAAAGTCGTTATATCTGCTACGATATCAGAGTTGCGCTTGAGCACCCTGCGCATCGTACTCACAGCGTCTTGGTAATTCTTTTGATGAAGCTGAGACACGCCCAATTCGCGCAAATAGCGCGTTGGTTCAAGCGGGTCATAACGTAACGCATACCTGACCGCAGCTTCCGCCTCGTGCGCGCGTCCTGTCGCGTTCAGAACCTTGGCTTTTACGAGGTGTATGTCTGGGTCATTAGGCGATAAAGCGAGCGCCTTGTCAATTTCATTGTACGCCTCGGCGTGGCGACCCTGTTCTACAAGTATTTCAGCTTGAACCGAATATGCCAGAGCTGAAGGCGCCTCCATCGCCTTTTCCAGGCTTCTTTCCACCTCTTTCCACGACCGTTCAAATCCACCACCCATCGCAAGAAACCATACACTTTGCACAATTCGCCAATGTGCGGCAGCCAAGGCCGCATAAGCCCTGTGATAATCCGGGTCGATTGCGATTGCGTCTTCAAACTTGGAGATAGCAATCAAAGTGTCATCCGAGTTGCCGCTGCGCAAGAGTTCGAGGCCGTACAATACCGCGTCATAAGCTTCAGGATGTTCGGTTTCTGTCGCGCCAAGCCCTTGCCTTTCTTTAGCCGTTAGTTGAACCGCAAGAGCGGACGTTATTTCCTGCAAAACTTGATCTTGAAGTTCAAAGACCTGCTGAACGCTACTATCATAGCGGTCGGCCCAAATGTGGTGACCGCTTAGAGCGTCTATCAACTGAGCATTCACGCGAACCTGATCACCTGCCCGACGCAGACTTCCTTCGAGGATGTATTGCACACCCAGTTCTTCGGCGACCTCCTGAGATTTGACGGCTCTGTCTTTGTATGTCCAGCTGGAGTTTCGTGAAATCACGAATATGCCCGACAACTTGCTTAAATCCGTAATTAGATCTTCGGTGATGCCATCAGCAAAGAAGGCATGTTCAGGATTGTCGCTAAAATCCTCGAATGGTAGAACAACGAGTGATGGCTTGTCGGGCAAAGGATGGGACATTTGATCTACCGAGGCAGGAGCAAACTCGGGTTCCCATGGTCGCCAAATCAATAATGCCGCCAACAGAACAATCGCCGCTACCGATATCCCGGCTTTAAACGGAAACGTTCTGGCGCTGGAAACCATAGGCTGCCCACCCGGAACTACTCGATAGACCCTGACGGGGGTTGAGATGTTTTTTAATCTCTTTTCGCCCAGATCCTCATAACCAACTTCCACGTTTGCTTTCAGGTGATCATAGGCAGTGCCAGACACGACCACACCACCCGCAGGCGCAAGTTCTTCCAGTCGTGCGGCGATGTTAACTCCATCCCCGTAAATATCGCCTTCGTCAAAGATCACGTCGCCGAGGTTGACCGCAACCCGATATCGGATCTTTCGATCATCGGAGACATCTTCCTCGCGTGCTTCCATAGCTTCCTGGATAGAAACCGCACAATGCACCGCTTCCACTACGCTAGGGAATTCGGCGATCATCCCATCGCCTGTCAGTTTGATTATATGGCCGTGGTGTGCGTCAATTTTGGGATCGATTAGTTCAATCCGGTGTCGCTTTTGCCGTTCAAGCGTACCAGTCTCGTCGGCCTCCATTAGGCGCGAATAACCAACCATATCGGCGGCGAGAATAGCTGCAATCCTTCGCTCCATGTCGCACCTCCGGTATGGAGAATAACAGAATTTTTTGCAAAACTCGACTGTACCCTCTCGAAATTAGTCACAGCCGAATGTATCAAACTACGGGCGAAGTGATGGTTCGACAAAAAACACCCTAACTAATCAAGATACGCAAGCGTTGGCCCAGTTACCCACCTTGGTTAGCAATAACTCTCTTGTTTATCGGCAAGGGTAGTTCACAGCTTGGGTTGTGTAACAGCCGAAAGCCGCCCAAACGATCCAAAACTAAAGTGTTTTTTTAATATTTATTTGGGCCTTCGCAAAATTTGCACAACATCCTTTTCGAGGACAAAACGCTATGCCTTTCATTGTTTCGAAATATCCCCGTTGAGATAATTGAGGAGCCTGTCAGTTGCTGATTTTGAAAGCTCGTCGCAAGCTTAACCAACTCCATAGCCTTGAAACCGGCGGAGCGTCTCTTCAATTTCTTTCTGGTCTAAAATAATCGGGTCGCCGGCCTGAAGCGCTTGCCAATACTGCCGTGCAAGTGTTTCAAGTTCGACGGCTCGCCACATCGCTTTTTCCAAATCGGCCCCAGCCGCAATCATGCCGTGGTTGGCCAATAGACAAGCACTCCGCCCTTCCATTGCAGACAGGGCCATCACAGCAAGTTCCTCGGTGCCATAGGCGCTGTATCCAGAGCATTTCACGTCATCGCCTCCAAACGCAGCCACCATGTAGTGACACGCGGGAATGCGTTTGCGCAGGATCGCAAGGGTGGTGCAATAGGGTGGATGGGCGTGCACTATGGCGCTGAATTCAGGACGGTTTTTCAGTAACTTCCAATGAAACCGCCATTCTGAGGATGGCGGTGCGTTACCCTCCCATGCGCCTGTCATCTCTTTGGAAAGATCGATTTTAGCGATCATGTCGGGCGTTGTTCGTTCGTATGGGACAGAAGTAGGAGTAATCAGCATTGAGTGGCCCACGCGCACCGAAATATTCCCTGACGTGCCCTGATTCAGTCCGCTGGAATTCATTTGCAAGCAAGCGTCGATGATTTCTTGCCGTATGTTGTGCTCGGTCATTGGCGAACCCCGTTCTTTTGATTTTTCTTTGCTTTCTCAACCCAGACTTCCCGGTAGTCATCCAGCCCCCTAAGTTTCGCCGCAGCGATTTCCTTCAGCTTCAACCTGGGTGCGCGATCCTGTAACACAAGACTGGCTGCTCCGTGTGCGCTGCCAGCGGTCCCTTGGATTGAGAAAACTTCCCGATCTGGCAAAAGGCGAGCGAGTAATGCCATGAATGTTTTGCTTTCCGCGAACACTCCATCGACCAGGACAAGTTTCGTCGATCCGAGGCCCTCGAGAAGCTGGGTCGTCATAAGCGCGACGTATAGTGTGGCCAAGCTGACCAAGCCCTCTTCGGTTTCAGGTTGAGGGCCAATGATTACTCCACGCCCTCCCGTCCCCGGAATTGGGCCACCACTGTCCGTGAATGAGGGTAAAGCCATAGTGCCGCCGTCTATCAGGTCTTGGACCGCTGCTAAGCTCGGCTGCGCATCGCCGGAAACTTTGGCGATCATTGAAAATTCCTCGCCCCCCATAAACCGTGCGCTGGCGATGGGTCGTCCGTCGGGACGGACGTTAGCAACCTGGTCGCGAAGCGGGTCAAGGGAAGTCAATTTCGCCTCAGTGTCAAAGCCAATGATCCACGTCCCAGTGGAAAGCAGCACCACAGGTTCCAGCTGCGCAACTTGCAGAAAACTGGCGCTGCTGTCGTGAATACCGCAAAACACGATCCCTTCGCCTTTTAGATCGATACCACGCAGTGGCCCAAGTGCGTCGCCTGCCGATCGCAATGGTTCAATCAGAGTGGACCAGCCGCGATTTCTAGCAAGACTACTGAAACTGCGATCACGAGGTGCCCAAAGATGTGTTTGAGCACCGAGCGAACTAATGTCGCTGCTTCGCTCGCCGCACAGGCGAAAAGCAATGTATTGTGGGTAAGGCATAATCGTACGCACGCGTGCGAAATCTGCCGGAAACTCATGTTCCTGCCAAAAAAGCTGGCGTGCCACCGTGAGTGCGCCAGGATTTGTTGGAGCAAAGACTTCCGAAAACGGCGGCTCGATTTCTTTGTAGGCAACTGCAACATGATCGGGGACTGGGGAAAGGTAGCTCATCACAGGTAAGGCCAATTCCCCCTTGCCATTCAAAAGGGCAACAGCGGAACCGTGGGTGCATGGCACAATCGCGTCAACCGGCACATTCTGGTCAAACGTTTGGATCGATTGCAGCGCAAAATTAATAACACTTTCCGCGTCTAAACTAAGGTAAGGTGGCGCGGGAATGCGCAAGGAAGTTGTACTGCATTTATCTATTATCTGAAATTCAGAGCTAAATTGGACAACGTCGACGTTGGTTGCGCCGACATCCAATACGACGACGGATCGTGGAACCCTTGAACGACCAGCACTCGTCGTCATCATCGACATCCAATTAGATTATTGGATTTGCAGCCAACAGCGCATCCACTTCATCCCGCGTCGGCATGGATGGGGCAGTCCCGGCGCGGGTAACCGATATCCCAGCGACGGCGCATCCAAAGCGCGCTGCGCTGACCGGGTCCTTTCCTTCGGCCAATGCCGCAGCAAATCCTCCGTTGAAGGCATCGCCTGCACCGGTAGTTTCCAAAACGGGACCTGCGACCATCGCTGGTATATGGGTGCAGTTTTCGCGGTCTTTGAAAAGAACGCCTTGTTCTCCAAGTGTGACCAAAGCCGCGCCGACACCTTTGGATAGCATTACGTCCGCAGCATTCTCGGCATCCGAGATGGAGTGTACAGCGACGCCGGTGATACCTTCTGCTTCGGACTCATTGGGTGTCACAAAATCGCAAAGCGCCAGCATAGTGGCGGGGATCTCAGCGGCAGGTGCAGGATTCAGAATGGTTTTGGCCCCAGCCGCTCGTGCAATGCTCAAACCACGTTCCGCCGCTGCCATGGGCTGTTCCAGCTGAGTAACGAATACCGCGGCACTTTCGATAAGATCACGTCGGGCTTCTACGTCTGTGACCGAGATATCGCCAGCTGCGCCGGGACATATGATAATCGCGTTGTCGCCCGAGGCTTCTTCAATAAAGATGTATGCTGCGCCAGTGAAACTGTCTGGGTCTTGGGTAACCGCGGCTGTAACGCCAGCCTCTGCCCAAGTTTTCAGGGCCATATCAGCAAAATCGTCCTGACCCAGCCGCGAAATAAAATGAACTTCGCCACCCGCGCGGGCCGCTGCGACCGCTTGGTTCGAACCTTTTCCACCGGGGCCAAGTGCAAACTTGTTTCCCAGGATCGTTTCGCCCATGCGAGGGGCGCGCTCTGCGCGATAAGCGGTGTCAGCAACAAAAACGCCTAGAATCGCAATTTTTCCCGCCATTTTTCCCCTCAACTTTCTGGCGGAATTACGCCTTTACGCAGCATGAAACATCCATAGAATCGACGTTCGCCCGTTTGGATCACTGCATAACTTTCGCGGGCAAGATCATAGAAATCAAAGCGTTCAATGCCCACCATTGGGCGGTGGGCCCCTTCCGCCGCGTCGATTTTTTCCTGAACTTCCTGTTGAACTGGCGGCACGGTGTTGGGCTCACCGACCACCTCCATACGACCGGCAAAATCATCAACGAATGTGTCTAGCGGATAGACCGAGAGAACCGCCTCAATTGACTCGGCGGCAGTGAGGTTTTCCATACGCAACAGCTCACCGTAAACAGTTGCGCGGCTTATAGACTCGGAGGGGAAATTGGTGTCTGCAACAATCAGCATATCCCCATGCCCCATGGCGCGTAAGACGTACAAAACATCGGCGTTTAGCCTTGGGTCAATCCCTTTGAGCACTTGTCTATCCTCCTTGGGTCTTTCAGTTGATGCGCTGCCCCGTGTCGCTTTCGAATAAGTGAATTTTCGATGGGTCGGCGGAAATTGAAACACTCTGCCCCGGAGAAAACGCCTGTCGTTCGCGCACGATGGAAACATAGTCGCGTCCATCAGACCGGATAACCAAATGTGTTTCGGACCCGGTCGGTTCGACCACCATGATTTCGCCCTGTACGCCGTCACCGGAAAGGTTTGTGTCCTCGGGCCTAATACCCAATGTGATTTTTTGCCCATCAACCAACCCGTCCGGCTCGTGTATCGGCAGGCCTGCTCCTAGAACGTTCGCAACTGCGGCTGATCCATTTTTTGACACGACGGCATCTAAAAAGTTCATCGATGGCGCACCGATGAATCCCGCAACAAAAGTATTTGCCGGGCGGTCATAAAGTTCCAAAGGCGCGCCAATTTGTTCGATATTTCCTGAATTCATCACGACGATCTGGTCGGCCATCGTCATGGCTTCGATCTGGTCATGGGTGACATAAATAGTAGTCGTGGCAAGGCGTTGATGCAGCTCACGAATTTCCGCCCGCATTTGAATTCTGAGCTTCGCGTCAAGGTTCGATAACGGCTCGTCGAACAAGAAAACTTGCGGATCGCGCACAATGGCACGGCCCATAGCTACGCGTTGCCTTTGGCCGCCCGAAAGCGCCCTAGGGTATCGCCCAAGATACTCTGTCAGCCCTAATACTTCAGCCGCGCGTGATACCCGGTCCTCGATCACAGAGCTTTCCATTTTTCGCATCCGAAGCGGAAATGCCATGTTCGCCGCGACAGTTTTGTGCGGGTAAAGCGCGTAATTCTGAAACACCATTGCGATGTCGCGCTCGGCCGGTGGCAAGTTGTTGACTAAACGGTCATTGATCGCGATTTCGCCTTCACTGATACTCTCCAGTCCGGCAATCATTCTCAGCAGTGTGGACTTTCCGCAACCGGATGGTCCAACCAGCACCACGAACTGCCCATCTTTGATGTCCAAATCCAGCCCGTGCAGGACTTCTGTTGATCCAAACGACTTTCTCAATCCGCGTACTTTGACGTCTGCCATTTCACCCTATCCATGCGGCAACCCCTAAACGATTAACCGCTCGTTTCCGGGGTGTCTACTTTTAACCAATTGGTAAACTTGACAGCTTGCAGATTGGCTGAGATTGTTTTTCGATCTGCCAGGCTGTTAGAAAAATCAATTTGCAAGTGTCATCAGCTTAGGCATTTGAACTTAGGAGGATCGTCGAGAAATCTGGGGGGCCACCCTCGCATTGAAAGGGAGGAACACGTGAAAGTCGAACATTACAACGCAATTGTGCGCGCTCAGATGAGCCGCCGCAGAATGCTGAAAGGGGCCGCCAGCGTTAGCGCTCTGGCCGCTGTAGGGGGCACAGTGCCAGTTGCGGCGCTTGCCGATGGTCATGCTGACCTAAGAGCCGAAATCTTGAAAATTCCTGGTGTCGGCCAGGGTTCGCCCACGGATGCCGATTGGCAGAAGGTCGGTGAAATGACGCTTGGGCCAACAAAGGAACGCGTAGCCGAGGGCGAGTTTGAAGGTGTTGAACTTACCTTTATGGGGCTCAACAACCAGAACCTTCACAACTTCCTTTTCCGAGGATTCCTGAAACCGTGGGAGGCCTACACGGGTGCTAAGATCAACTGGGTTGACCTTGCGCAGGCCGACTATAACCCGCGTCTTCAGCAAGCGATTGCGACTGGTACAGTCGATTTCGACATCATCGAAATGGGCGCACCATTTGAAGGTGATACAGCCGGCAAGGGTCTTTTGGATGAAATGCCGGACTGGGTCGGTGAGCAGATCGAGGAAGACGATCTTGTGGGTTACTTAAAGCCACCGGTTGGTACATGGGACGGTAAAAAATACCGCATCACAATTGACGGCGACTGCCACACCTTTGCCTATAGAACCGATTATTTCGGTGAAGGCGCCATCGGCGGAGCCGAAGTGCCGCGCACCTGGCAGCAAGTCAATGCCGTTTCAAAGGACCTGATCGGAAAAGAGGATCCGCTAACTGGCCTTCCCGCACATGGATATCTTGATCCGCTCAAAGGTTGGGGCGGCTTTGGATTCTATTTCCTTGAAAACCGCGCTGCAGCTTACGCCAAACATCCCGGCGATCCGGCTTGGCTCTTTGATCCTGACACGATGAAACCTCGGGTAAACAACCCTGCATGGGTTCAGGCAATTCAGGATGTGCTGGATCTGATCGAAGCTGGCGCTTACCCGGCAGACCAAATCAACGCCGACCCCGGCACGACAGGTTTCCAACAATTCCTTGCTGGTTCCGGTTCGATGTTGATGTGGTGGGGTGACATTGGCTCTAACGCCAGAACGTCAGACACGTCCGTAGTTGGCGACGTTGTAGGATTTGGTATCAATCCTGGCTCGGACCGCGTTTACAATAGTCAGACCGGAGAATGGGAAGATAACTACAACGAAGCACCCAACATGGCTTACCTTGGTTGGGGAGTATACGTGACCAAACGCGTATCGGGCGACGAGAAGAAGCGCAAAGCAGCCTGGAGCGCCGCAGCGCACTTGGGCGGCAAAGACATTTCGCTTTGGATGTCGGCCTATCCGTCAGGCTTCCAGCCCTATCGGAACTCTCATTTCCAGTTCGATGAATGGGAGGCCGCAGGTTATGATCGCGCGTTCGTCGAGGATTATCTCGGGTCCAACGCCGACAGTTACAACCACCCGAACGCGGCAATCGAACCCCGCATCCCTGGCATTTTCCAGTACTATTCTGTTGCCGAGGACGAACTTGCGAAGGGGTACGCCGGCCAGTACGGATCGGCTCAGGAGACCGCTGACGCGATCGCGGCAGCCTGGGAAAAGATCACTGACCAGATCGGCCGAGAAAGCCAGATTGCGCTCTACAAAGCGTCACTTGGTATGTAAAAATCTTCGGGCCGGCAAATCAATTGTCGGCCCGTACACGACAAAGCAAGGCAGAACAAATCGGAAATGAGCTCTGAAGGCGATCTTTTACATGTCGTAACGGCAGACGAAATTTCCGACCGGCGCAGGCGGTTTGGCAAGACTATTGTCTGGGGTTCTGCTGGCCTGATGTTCCTTGTCGCCTTCCTTCAAACAGCGGATCAGAATGGCTGGATAGACATCGGTTTTCAAAACTGGCGTCCGACACTCTATGCCTATGTCCTTTGGGGCATTTGTCTGTGTGCAGGACAGGTCATCGCGCGCGGGGAACATGGAAAGCGATCACTCTTTGTTTTGCCTGCCACGCTTTTTGTCGTCTCCATGGTCGTTTTTCCACTGCTATTCGGCTTGGTGATCGCGTTTTCGGATTGGAACCTTTCCAGCCCGGATGGACGTCAATTTAATGGCTGGGATAACGCCCGCCAAATGTGGAGCGACCCGTTTTACTGGAACGCTCTGAAAAATATGGTCTATTACACGCTGGCGATCATCGTGGAATACGGGATTGCTTTTGGCTTGGCCATCTTGCTAAACGCGGAAATTCGCGCACGAAAATTCTTCAGGGTCGCGTTTCTTTTGCCGTTGATGCTGTCACCTGTGGCCGTCAGTTGGATGATCGGCAAGTCGATGCTCGAAAATCGTTTTGGCCCAATTTCCCGGATGCTTCGGGAACTGGGTGTTGATAACCCTTCATTCTTTTCGTCGCCCGAGGTGGCACGTCTGATGATCATGCTAATGGACGCCTGGACCTATATACCGTTCATGATGATCATGATACTGGCCGGTCTTCAGGCGATCCCGCGTGAATTGAATGAAGCGGCTGAGGTCGACGGCGCCAGCGCCTGGCGGCGGTTCTGGGAGGTCACGTTCCCGTTGATGCTGCCGGTCAGCATCACGGCTATTCTGATCCGGATTATTTTCAAACTAAAGCTTGCTGATATCATCATCAACGTCACTTCTGGTGGCCCGGGCGGAGCGACAGACAGCGTAACATCTTTCATTTTTCGAGAATATCGCGACCGCTCCAATGTGGGCTACGGCACGTTGCTGGCAATTTTCTATTTGATCCTGATCGTCATCGCGATGACCATCCTGATGAAAGCGGCTGAACGCTGGATGCGCCCAAGGTATTGACGATGAGCAGCCAGATTTTTTATGACAGTGATACCGACCGCGCCTACCGAGCGCGACGCATTTCGGGCCGCCTCATTATCTACGGCATCCTTATCCTGTGGGCCATTATTGCGATCTTCCCAATTTTCTGGACCATCACAACCAGTTTCAAAACCGCGCCGGATGTGATGAAGGGCAATGTGGTACCGTGGTGGGACTTTACACCCAAATGGCTTGGTTGGCGGTCACTGGGGCTTTCCCCGGACACGATCGGGAACGAAAGCACGGTGCGCGAGGAATTTTTGAAGAGGTTCTGGAATTCAACGGTTGTGGCTTTGTCAGCTTCAACCTTAGCCGTCGCGCTTGGCAGCATGGCAGCCTATGGGCTCAGCCGGTTCAACTATCGCTTTGGCTTTATGCGCAACTCTGACATTTCATTCTTTTTTCTTAGCCAGTTGATATTACCACCAGTGGTCTTAGCGCTGCCCTTTCTGGTTTTGTACAAGTCCCTAGCGATGCTTGATACGCGTATCGGGCTGATACTGCTTTACACGTTGACCGTGCTCCCGATTGTAATTTGGATCATGCGCGACCAGTTCGGGTCAATCCCGACAGAACTGGAAGAAGCGGCCCTAGTTGACGGGCTTTCGATTTGGGGGGCGTTTCTGACAATCATTCTGCCCATTGCCGCGCCGGGTATGGTCGCATCGTTTATTTTGTCTTTGGTTCTAACCTGGAACGAATACTTCTTTGCCGCGCTGTTAACTTCCAGTCATGCAAAAACCTTGCCGGTCATGGTGGCCAGTCAAACTGGATCGCAAGGTATTTCCTGGTGGTCCATGGCTGCCTTGAGTTTTGCTGCGATCCTTCCTTTGATCGTGATCGGCATCGCGCTGGAACGTTTCATAATCAAAGGCATGGCGGCAGGGGCGGTCAAGTAGCGTCGCGAACGAGCAACTCCTTCAAACGATCCAATATGAGACCGACGCCCATTTCGCCAAGTTCAGCCGATGCATCTTTTGCGCTTTCAGTGTACCAACCTGAATTATCACCAAACCGGTCGCGGTCGACGACTTCAGGAGCAAGCGCCATCATTAGTGACGTTTCTCCTATCCCGGCGTGGTCAAAAGGATATTTTTGGGTAATTTTCTCATCCATCAAAGGATGAACGCAAATCCAATTGAAAGGGTCGATGCCTTCGTCGTGCTGAGTATAGTAATCGCGCATTCTGTCGCTACCCCACCAACCCTCACCATACTGAGTTTCCAAGAACCTGAAAATTGCCTGCCGCCCTGCTAGTTTGAACGCCAGATCGGTTGGCATTCCAGCGGTAAAGTTCTCGGTCTGGTGGTGAATGAACCCGTGAATGTTGCGAAAACCAACACGCAAAAGGCTGAAAAAAATCTCTTCGGCAATCGGCAAAATTTTGTCGGCGCCAACGTGTACTGATCCGGCTCCTTCGGGCCGTTCAACCGCGTAGCTGGCCGCGCCGTAGGCAAATTGCGGCAAGATCACAATGTCCAATTCTTGCTCTAACCGATCCAAAATCCGGGTTACAGCAAGCATGTCCATGCCCACAGCCATGTGTTCACCGTGATATTCAAGAACACCCAAAGGCAACAAGACTGGAAGGTTGCGTTCAATGGCATCTCGGATTTGGTGTGGAAGCATTAGTTCAAATCGCATCCGCTCACTCCAGATTGGTATGTCGGGCCCGAATGTCGGTCGAATCCGCTTGGGTAAGGTCGCAAAGACGCAGCACCATGATTTCGAAGAGCAAAAACAGTGCCCCTTCATAAACCGAACCCATAGGCAAAAGTGATTTATCCGAGCCTTGGTCGCTGGCCATGGTTTGAGCACGAATTGCAACGGTGCAATCTGACTTGGAGGCAATCTTGGTATCTGGTTCTGCGGTGAACAACACCACCTTGGTTCCGGCGGAACGGGCGATATCTGTCAGAGCGTTGACGGTCGCTAGCCGGCCGGGTCCGTCAGAGACCAAGAATAAGTCGCCTACGCCGACCGGGGGTGTCGTCATACTGCCCTGCACTGAAACGTCAAATCCCAGGTGGAACAGACGCATTGCGAATCCTTTCATCTGCAACCCCTCGCGCCCGCAACCGTACAGTACGACTCTGCGGGCCTCGCAGATCATGCGACACGCGGTTTCAATTGCGTCATGGTCGATCTCACGAGCAACACTCGCAAGTTCTGAGATCGCTCTATCGAACGCCTCCGTCATGCTCTCCCAAGCGCTGACGCGATGTGGCGCGTTGATTGGTAGAGATCTTTGAACAGCAGATACTGTCTTTCATAAACTGCATGCTTTTGCGGCTGAACCAGCCGATCAATTGGGTTCCAACGATCAATATCCTTTGGTCGCGCCATTCCCACAGCGCAAGCAGCCAAAAAAGCGTCACCGAACGAGGCACCAATAGTTTTTTCGCAAACGACTTGAGGAACTTGCGCTATGTCAGAGGTGGCTTGCAACCAGATCTCGTTTTTTGTCCCGCCTCCGACAGCCAATACACGTACAGGTGGATGACCAACATCTCGATAAGTTTCAACAACATGGGCCGTACCATTGGCGATGCCTTCCAGGACCGCCCGGTAAAGATCGCCGCGGGTATGCGTCAGGTCCAGACC
Source organism: Ruegeria sp. YKSD179 (assembly GCF_059612885.1). Lineage (NCBI taxonomy): Bacteria > Pseudomonadati > Pseudomonadota > Alphaproteobacteria > Rhodobacterales > Roseobacteraceae > Ruegeria > Ruegeria sp. YKSD179. Next base: position 58,989 of record NZ_JBXWRL010000023.1, read on the forward strand.
AAAGAATGTTCCTTTAGCCTTTGGATCATGGATTGGCGTACGTTCGCCTGAAAAATACGGCAGGAACAAAAGCCCGTTTGATCCCGGCGCGGAAGCGGCGGCTTCCTTTGCCAAAATCGGAAAGGCATTCTCGCGGGTTAACTCCTTAGCGAAGTGATCGCGAAACCAATGGGTAAGGGTTCCACTGGTTGCCAGACCAGCCATCGAGGCATGGCTACCCGGAAACAGCCAAGGTGCGTACCATAAACGCGGATCGCGAACCGGAGAATCCGTGACCTGAATGATGAAAATGGTCGAACCATACATCATCATCATGTCACCAGCGGCCTGAGTTCCCACGCTAACTGCCTCTGCCGCTGCATCGATCGTGCCGCAGGTCACCGGCGTTCCAACCGCCAAACCTGTTTCTACAGCGGCTTCTGGCGTCACATGGCCAGCGATCTCGGTAGACCACATCAGTCGCGGCAACATGTTCGGCCCAGCAATTTCTGCTGTTAGTTCGTCCGTCCAGTTCAGCTGGTTCACATCGTAGATTGGGCTGAAGTTTGCGGCAGTATAGTGATCAATTACGTATTCGCCTGTAAGCTTGAACGTCAAATAACTGGTCGACGTAAGGATACGCGCCGTTTGCGCCCAAATCTCAGGTCTGTTCCTCTGCAGCCAAAGAATTTTTGGCCCAACGGATTGGCTGGTCAAAGCGTTGCCGCACACCTTCATTATGCGGTTTTCGCCTATTTGATTGGTTAGTTCCGCGATTTCACGCTCGGACCGGGTATCGACGCCATAGAGCACACCGTTCATTAATGGCTGACCATCTGGATCTACAGGCAACATGCAAGGCCCAATTGCGCTGGTTGCTATGGCTTTGATGTCGTTAGAGGAAACGTTGGAAGCCCCCAAAAGCTCGCGCGTGATAAAAACAAAGTCACCCCACCAATCCTCGTCGGCGCGATGCTCTGCCCAACCGGGCTGAGGGACCAGCATTTCGTGCGGTCGTGCAGCGGTGGCGACAATTTTTTCTTCGCCGTCAACCAAAACTCCTTTGGATTCGAAAGTGCCGATATCTATGCCAAGAGTGTATGCCATCAGGCTTGACCATCGCGGGTCAAAGGAAAGCCCGCATCAATGCGTTGAAGCGCTGCGATCAGAAGTCGCGATAAGGCCTCAAGGTCATTCAGGTCGCAAACCTCAAGGCTGGAATGGGAATAGCGCATTGGAAAACCGACATCGATTGACGCGACCCCCTCCCCTACCAGCTGCACATAGCTTAAGTCAGTTAGCGCCCCAACCTGGGCGCTGCGCTGCAACGGAATAGACTCATTTTCAGCAGTTTCTTCCATCAAACGCACAAGCGAAGGATGTGGAATTACGCCATTCAACGTACCGCGTCCATGGAACGAGTAGAGCGAAATTCCCGGTCCACCGCCAAGCAGCATGTCGCCACGATCCGCCATCTCTGGCGTGTCAGTTGCCAACATCAGATCGACCTGGATGGCCATGTCCGGCTTCAAGCTCTGTGCGGCCACCACTGCACCGCGCAAGTTGAATTCTTCCTGAACCGAAAAAACCAAATGAACCGTCGGACCGTTCTCGAGGGACTTTAGGCGTCGAGCAACTTCCAGCAGAACCGCACACCCAGCACGGTCATCAACACTTGTTCCGGCGATCCTATTTTCCGCCAAAGGCAAGACATTAGGGCGATATACGCCGGGTGTGCCAATTCGTACACCGGCGGCTTCGACTGCATCCCGGCTACCATGGCCCGTGTCGATCAACACGTCACCGGCCTTTAAAACTTGGTACTTTTCATCCGGCGCCGTCGCATGATGGCTTTTGTTATAAAGTACGCCGTCGACATCCTTTCCCGTCCCTACACAAAGGGTTACAGCTTGGCTGGCCAAGGCGCGTTCTGGAACGCCGCCCAAACGTTCGACGCGGATCAAACCATTGTCTTCGATTTTCCGCACGATGAACCCGAGTTGATCCATATGCGTAAACAGCATCACAGACGGGCAATTCGCTTCACCTTCGAATGTGGTAATCAGATTGCCCATGCGATCGGATCGGCTTTCGACTCCCTCGGCCATCAAAAGATCGGCGATGGCATGACGAACGCGATCCTCGTGGCCACTAAGCCCAGGAATTCTCATCAAGTTGATAAGATCTTTGCGTAGTCGATCAATCATGACCCACGCGCCGCCCTTGCGCGCACCATAAAGTCACTCGCCCTTTGAGGGTCGATGGCATTCCACGTGTTGCCGTCGATCTTCAGCGCTGAACCCACCACACACCCATCTGCAATGGCCATGACATCTGAGACTGTATTGTGTTTGACCCCGGTGTTGGCGAGCACCGGGGTGTCCGGCAGGACAGCTTTCACGGCCTCAAGATCGGTCATTGCGGCCGCTTCGCCAGTGATTTGACCGGACACCAAAACTGCGTCTGGGACAGAACTGAAAACAGCGCTTCTAGCCCGATCAGCCAAGGAACGGCGGTCCAGACTATCGGCAAATTCGGCAGACACGTTGTACAGCATCGCCAGATCTTTACGTCCTAATGCGTTTCGATAGCGCATAGCCGCGCCTGCATCAGGGGTCCACGGCCCCATATCCGAGGCATAGGTGCCGGTAAAAATCTCACGTACAAACGCCGCGCCCGTCCCGGCAGCTAAAGCAATGGAACTGATCGGGTCCCAAAGTACGTTAACGCCAAAGGGAACAGAGATTTCATTCTTCAATTGACCGATGACATACGCCATCGCAGCTGTTGAGGCACGGTCTACTTCAAATTCATATGGTCGATCGTTTTCGTTGCCGAACATAACAGCATCGAACCCAGCTACCTGAAGTGCAGTCAAATCTGCGCGTGCGTCGTCTACCAGCCCATCCAGACCGCGTTCTGCATCGAACAAGGGCGCGCCCGGCAAAGCACCAAGGTGCACCATACCAATTACCGGTTTCGCGACTCCGAAAGCGTTGAGAAATTTGGACAATCCACCCTCCAACTTTTCGTTCCCGCCAGCTTACTCTGGAAAAGGCTTGCCCCCAAGTGGTTTCATTTTAACCTAGACGCCAGGAGGTTTTGGATATGGAATTACGAAAACGTCATTGGGACAGGCATGGAACAGGTGGGTTGACATTTACCGAACTTGGGTTTGGCGCTGCCCCGCTTGGAAACCTCTATCGCGCTATAAGTGATGAAGCAGCGCAAGCAATTCTGAACCTCAGCTGGAATGAGGGTATTCGATACTATGACACCGCGCCACTTTACGGATTTGGTTTGTCTGAAACCCGGCTGAACACACTACTCCGTAGCAAATCCCGAGATGACTTTGTTTTATCCACCAAAGTCGGGCGTTTGCTGGAAGTGACCCATCCAGAAAAACGGGACGGCTTTGGAAAATGGTTCGAGGTGCCAGCGCGTCGCGAAATATATGACTACACTTACGATGGCGTGATGCGTTCTATCGAGTTTTCTTTGGAACGGCTTGGCGTTGATCGCATCGACATCCTCTACGGACACGATTTGGACGTCTTCAATCATGGGTCCCAGGCTGTATTGGATGCCAAATTGCATGAGTTTCTTGAGGGCGGCCACAAGGCCCTGGTTGAACTGAGGGAACAAGGCACGATCAGCGCCTTTGGGTTGGGGGTGAACGAATGGCAGCCCGCCCAATGGATAGTCGAGCATGGTGACCCAGACATCATTTTGCTGGCCGGTCGGTATACCCTTTTGGAACAGGAAGCGTTGAAATCTTTCCTGCCTATGTGCGAACGCCGCGGCGTCGGAATTGTAATTGGCGGCCCTTATAATTCAGGCATACTCGCAACCGGCCCGCGCCCCGGGGCTTTCTACAACTACGATCCGGCGCCTCAGGAAGTTCTTGATCGCGTGGCCAGGATTGAGGCGATATGCTCAACGCACAATGTCCGTATGATCGACGCGGCATTTCAGTTTCCTCTCTGCCACCCGGCAGTTCTTTCAGTTATTCCCGGTGGGCAAACCGTGGGTGAAATGGAGTCCAACCTGCAAGCGGCCAAAGCGGATATTCCTTCCGATTTGTGGCGCGAATTGAAATCGCAAGGTCTGATCGCCGAAGAGGCCCCCATACTCGGGTAAATCATTCCTCCAACGACGATCTATAGCCCTGCGATCCAGTTATCGAGCGCGCTTCGAGTAATGGATTCACGAGCGTTTGGCGGAGTATGAACAAAATGAGCTGCGGCGGCGGACGCAAAAGTTGCGGCCGAAATCAAATTCCAGCGTTTTGCAAGTTCGCTAACCAATACTCCGACAAATGCGTCACCTGCCCCGTGCGCGGAACCGATAGCCTGGATTGGCGGTACAATCTTCTTTAAGGAACCTCTCTCAAAAATCACTGCACCTTCTCGGCCGACCGTTACGACAACAGCTTTCGGTCCAAGCGATGCAAGCGCTGCGGCGGCGTCTTCGGGAGTGGTCTCTGGTTTTCCTGTCATCTGTGCCGCCTCGACCCGGTTTACCACCAAAAGATCGACGGAATCCAAAAGTTCAGTAGAACATTTCCGGGCAGGCGCTGCGTTCAGTACAAGTTTCGTGTCGGGCCGTTTGCTTTTGGCCACGGCCAAATTGATGGTCTCGGGGATTTCGTTTTGCAGCAATATGACGTTGGATGCGCCGGGATCGATATCCAATGGATCGATGGTCTGGTTAACGCCCGAGACAACTACCGCGCCGTATTCGCCGCCTTCTTCAACTATCGCAACACTCATACCAGTTGCACCGGGCACCTGCAGAACCTGAGAATGGTCCACGCGCGAATTTCGGAGCGCTTCAAGAATCTTAGCTCCGAATTCATCCAGTCCGACGCGACCCGCGATAGCGACCTTTGCCCCAACCCTTGCGGCGGCCAAAGCCTGATTTCCGCCTTTGCCCCCGAAACGGTAGGAAACACGCTTGCCCATCAGCGTCTCGTCCAAGGCGGGCAGCCGAGGCGCGTCAACGACCACATCCAGATGCAAAGCGCCCACAATGAAAACGTCGTTCATCACGCTGAATTTCCATAAAGAGCATTGGCAACGATCCGTTGGCTTTGCGTCGCGTCCTGACGTGAAATTGCTGCCGTTAGTTCATTGTTTCCAGCCAGTTCCTTGGCCACAGCTCTAAGGCGTTCGGTTATTGCGATATTGGTGCGGGCCTCTTCAATCGGATCCAGGCCAGAATGATCTGGGAACGTGTCGAAATAGATCACGCCGTCATAACCCATTCTGTCTAACTCACAGAAAAGCTCGACCGTTGCCACGGGATGAACTGTTCCGACCATTAAACCATCGTCGCGTTTGGCATTTCCGTCATTCAGGTGCACACCCATAAGTTGCGCGTGCCGCCCGATTAAATTGGCCGAATGTGCTGGCATTTCATCGGCGTAAAGAACATGCGCGAAATCAAGCGTTACGCCAATATTGGGGCGATCCGCCTCTAAAACACCCAACAACGTTGTGCCGACGTCGGGCATTAGTGCATAGGCGCGGGGTTCGTTGGGCTTGTATTCCAACGCGATATCAATTTCGGGATTATGATCTGCGACCTCTTGTAGCGCAGCGATTGTACTATCCCACATCGCGCGATAGTCGCACTGCATCGCATAGTCAAAGCCGTCCTGACCCATCCAAAGCGTCATAAGCTGACCGCCCATCAGCGCGACTGTATCGATCCCGTTTTTGGTTAAATCAATGGCTGCCTGCCGTACATTCGGGTCCGGGTTCGTAAAGGCACCAAGCGCGAAAGCTGGGTCCGTGTAGTAACGCATCGCGAGACCGTTCAGCGCCATCCCGCTGTCGTTCAGAAGTTCAGAAATCTCCGGCCCATTCAGGTCCTTGAAGTGATCCGGAAAATTTAGATCAGCTGCATTCAGCCCACCCACCTTTCCTGCAGCTTGAATCATCTGCACAATTTCGCAACCGCATGAACCGCCATTCTTTTTGAAAGCGTTCAGACGCGCCGCATACTTCCCGCCCAGACTCATGTGGTCATTCCTTCTTGTTTACTGCAATCCATATACCCGGAGCGCATTTTTTTCGGTGATCGCTGACGTTTCATCTGGCGAAAGATGTGCCAGCAACTGACGTGTCGTCTCAATCCAAACAGGTAGGCCGGAACCTGTGTTAACAACAGGCCAATCGCTGCCCCAGACAATGCGGCTTGGACCAAAGGCACCAAGAATGTGATCGACCCATGGGCGCAGAACGTCGACCCCGTAATCTCCCGGTGCGCAATAAGCCGTGATCCCAGAAAGCTTGACGACCACATGATCCATTTCAGAAATTTTGCTTATTCCTTCAGCCCAGCTTTCGAATGCACTGGCGGCAATATCGGGAACACCGCAATGGTCCAGAACCAGAATTTGATCATCGCAGGCACGCGCGAGCGCCTGCGCAATCGGCAATTGGCGCGCCAAAAAACACATATCGAACGGTAGGCTATCCCTGCCGATCTTGCGGAGGTTTTTGCGAAACGTTTCGGATTGCGATACCTCATCCGACACCACGTGAAGGATGCGGCGATAGCCCACAACGCCTAGATTCCGTCCCTCCTCCAACCAGTCATCAAATCCAGCCTCTTCCTCGGGTCGGCAAGAAGCTATTTGTCCGAGAAGGTTGTTTGTACCGACGCGTTGGCCAACAAATCGTGCCTCAGCTTGATGATCTGCATCATCCACGCCGGTTTCCATGAAGATTGTTCCCACAACACCGGCTCCATCTGTCAGTGCGTCGTAGTCCTCGAAAGTAAAGTTGCCAGCTGATAGCTCGGGGATATCTTTCGTCCAAGCGTAGCCGAAGTCATCGCGATAGATAACATGCTGATGCGTATCGATGAAATTCATCGTGTCCTCTCGCCCGCCAAAACCACATTAGTCAATTTTTGCTTAGTGTCCTAAATTGCTACACCGAATAGAGTTAACTCAAAAGGGTGGCGCGCTATGGAATTGGATCTCAAGCAAAACTGGCCTGCACCGATCAACGCAAAACCTGTGGTTATAGTCGGCGCAGGTGGGATCGTTCGCGACGCGCACCTTCCCGCCTACAAATTGGCCGATATCCCGGTTCGGGGCGTTACTGATCTGGTGCCTGCGCGCTCCAAGTCACTTGCCGACGATTTCAATATACCAGGGACCTATTCAAGCGTTGCCGAAGTCGTTGCACAATGCGGAACAGATGTCGTTTATGACGTTGCGGTTCCGCCTCATGCAATTACTGATATTCTTCCCGTGTTGCCGGATCTTGCCGCTGTATTGATCCAAAAACCTATGGGCAGCGATCAGGCGCACGCCCGAGAAATCAGAGACCTTTGTCGGCAAAAGCGCCTGAAATCTGCAATAAATTTTCAACTCAGGTATTCACCTATGATGCTGGCCGTCAAAGATGCTGTCGAAAACGGTCGTTTGGGCGAGTTGCTGGAGATTGAGGTTCACCTAAACATTTACACTCCTTGGAATATTTTCCCGTTTCTGATCCCGTTGGAGCGGGTCGAGTTTGCCGTACATTCTATCCACTACCTAGACACTATTCGTGCAATTGCAGGCAATCCAAATGGGGTATTCGCACGGACTATGCCCGATCCGCGAGCCCCGCAATTCGCCCAGACGAGATCTTCCGTGATATTGGATTATGGCGACCGCCTTCGGGGCGTCATGTCGATTAACCACAATCACCAGGGCGGCAGAAAGTTCCAATCCGCATGGATCAGATTTGAAGGAACCAAAGGTGCGATGATGGCGAAACTGGGCGTGCTTTATGATTACCCGAATGGTGAGCCGGACGAGCTCTGGTTTTGCCAAAACGGATCGGATTGGCAGCAGATACCACTCATAGGCAACTGGTTCGTCGAGAGCTTCATGGGACCAATGCGCAATCTGCAAAGGTTTGATTCAGGCGAAGACGAAAAGCTATACACATCAACCGACGATGCCTATGAGACGATGGCTTTGGTCGAAGCTTGTTATTCATCTGCCCAGCTACCTGGCAAAGAATTGATTTTGGACGATTAACGTATTTAATTATCTGGAAATTGGACCTTTGGATCTGAATGTTCCGACAGAATACCGGGTGTCCTTCTAATCAGGTTAAACGACAAAATAGTTCTACTGGACAACATTTGATTGTCCTTGAAGAGCCACCTCGTAAAGTGCTGCGGCCTCCCGCCCAAATCGACAATAATCATCCGGGCCATGAAAAAGTTTGCGATGCCCTCATAAGAGCATCGAGCGCGGGCGAGTGCCTTCTACCGGGAACAGTGAAGGCTGCGATTGTTCGCGAAACCTCTGGCTCTATAAGCGGACGCTGCAACAACCCGGGTAAAGTCACCGAATACTCGGGCATGAATGCGAAACCTATCCCTGCCGCTACCATCGCCTGTACCCAGTCTTCCCGTTCTGAGCGAAAGCGTGCGTACAACTCCACACCCTTTGATTGGCAAACTGACATTACCATTTCGCGCAATTCACAGGCCAATCGGTCAACGTAGTGTTCGCGTGACAGTTCTTGCAGGGTTACTGAATTCAGTTGCCCAAGACGATGTTCAGGCGGAAAAACAACAACATATCGTTCTGCGTATAGTGGATGACTCCTGAATTCTTCCTCCAACTCGTCAGTAAGTGTCATGAAGGCGACATCAATTTCGCCTTCTTCCAATTTTTCTCTTAGATCTGAAGTGCTTGCTTCATTGACCGACAATTCCAATCCGCTATGGCTTTTCTCAAACTGCGCCAGAAACCTGGCTAGGCGAACGTGCCCGATAGTTGAAAGAACACCCAAACGCAGCGGTACCTTTTCAAGAAGTCGAAAATTCTGCGCTAGGGCTTGCGTCGCGGCTGCTTCATCGACGATATGTTGCAGGTGCGGAAGCATTGTTTTTCCAAAATCGCTCACAAGAATTTTTCGACCTTCGCGATGAAACACCTGCGCACCTAGCTCGGTCTCGAGCGATTTTACTCCCTTAGTAAGGGCTGGTTGGCTCACATTGCACTCTGCAGCAGCCTTAGTGAAATTCAGATGCTTTGCAGCCGACAAAACATATCTGATTTGAGACATCTCCATTTTTGGGGCCTCTCTGATTACTGATCACTTAATTCAGTCAGTCCCAGGATACACTATTTTATCCAAACCTGGAGTTATTAACCGATAAAGCATCGATAGTTCCCTCACCAAAGGCATCGTGATCCAATAGCGGTATTGCTTTTCAATCTTCAGAAAGGGAACACGATGTCTGTTTTTATGGTCGAAAGAAACCTTAAGGGTATCAGCATGGACGACTTGGCGGCCGCTCAGAAAGCGGCAATCGCAACGGCCAAGAAGATGACCGATGACGGGGACACTATCAGCTATGTCCGATCCACATTTGCCCCGGACGATGGCCGCTGCATGTGCCTGTTTGATGGCGAAACCGCTGATCAGGTTCGTCGATTAAACGATACAGCAGGACTACCCTATGAAAAGGTCGTGGCAGCAATGGACCTTACTCCCTAATAAAAAGCTTTATCAGAACTCGTTGGGCCTTGAGCATATAGTCTCAGGGCCCATGTCACTTTGGGTTGCGCGCCCAATTCTAATCGACGCGTAGACCTAAAAGCTTGTTATGTAATAATTGCTCGAAGACTTGGCCCTACGCTTTTTTTCCAATGGTACGGAATGAACGTGACCTCATACCCTTTTGTATTTCGTAGATTGAAATTGGCACGTCAGGTTGAGGTTGGGGAATACGGATTGGAATATCTTTTAAGCGAGGCGCAATTGTAGGTTCACCGCACAACATGCGAGTGTTGTAGTCCTCGATCCCGTCCCATCTCGTCATCGAACCCATAATCGGAAACGCGTCCGCGGCCATCATCTCATAGAACAGAATGCGCCGTGCACTTTCGGAGGTGTTCAGCGATGAGCCGTGAACAATCCGGCCGTGGTGGATGGAAATCGATCCGGCTGGTCCTTTAAGCTCGACAGCGTCTGCGGGATTTAGGCCTACGTCTTCCGGTACAAAAGCGCCCGCAAAAACACCTTCGACGTGGTGGTCATAAACAGGTCCCTTGTGGCTGCCTGGATAGACCATTAGGGGGCCATTCTGACTTTCCATATCGTCAATGATCACACCGATCGCGAGAATGTCGTCGTTAGTATGGGGATAAAACGCATAGTCTTGGTGCCACTCTACCGCTGCGCCATAGCCTGCAGACTTCATGTTGAGTTTCGTTGTATGCAACCGCAGGTTCGGGCCGATCAAATCTCTTGCAGGCGCGAGAATAAGGTCCGAATACATCAGGTCGCGCATTATTTCGCTAATTTTATGAGGCAGTTTTATTCGCCTTAGCCGCGGATCTTCGGGTGTATGTGAGTCCTCCAGATCTAGTCTGTCGTTAGACTCTATCATTCCCTTGGCTTCCTCCTCGAAGCGACTGATTTCATTACGTATTTCGATCAGGATGCTTTCCGGCAGGTGATTTTCAAGTAAGAGGTATCCGTTTTCACGATATGAGGCGACTTGCTCGTTAGAAAGTACTTCGGTCATTTCTTCCTCCCACTTTGTCGAAGCGTGGCTTGTACTGTCGACTGTGTCAATTCCATCGGGCTTCATGACAGGGACCACTGGCAATCGGCGGCTAAACACAAGGCCGTAATCACAACTTCTGCCAAATGTGTCCTACTGGCGTTGACGCAAAGCGATGTCGATCCAACGAAATAGGCTGAGGCACGGCGCAATTGTACATTCGGTGATCTAAAACCAACGCTAATACCAACAGTGTGTTAAACATGGTTCGCTGTCACAATATGTCAGCGTCGTACTCTATTCCAAGACTTCCTGAAGCACCTCACCGCTTGCACCGTTAGGACGCGCTGTGCCAACTAGGGCCGACAATGTGGATGCAATGGCAGTCGTACAGACTCGGCGTGCAATTTGTTGCTGCGCTATATCACGGCCTGCAAATAGGATTGGCACGTGTGTGTCGCCGCGCCAAGGTGACCCGTGTGTTGAGGTGACCGAGAGACCGTCAAAATCGGCGATGAACCAACCCGGTTTGAAGACGACATAAATGTTGCCAGAGCGCGCCGGGTGATAGTTGTTTCGTATCAAACGCATTATCTCAGTGTCGGGCAAAAGGTTGGCTTCAATCGCCGTGCTGGGGATGGCGAAGGCTACATCGGGAAAAGACAGCAGCTCTTCTGCGATAGCCGCTTCCAACGCAGGCAGATCAATGTCGCTCTGCTCCAGAACCTCGGGTGCGATATTCAGATAGGGATGATTATACCCTGCCAGCAGTTGACCTGTAATACCAAAGCGTTCTTTTAGCCTTGCAATCTGCTCGGTTGGGTCCCAGCTGTCTGGCGCCACAAGACCTGTTTGGATGCCAACACTATCTAAATAGCCCGGAGCATCAGTCGTGCCGTGATCCGCCGAAAGAACGATCAGAACATGCTCCAACCCTATGCGTTCATCAATGAAGGAGAAGAGGTTCGAAAGAGTCTGGTCAAGGCGGTAAATCGTGTCTTCCGCCTCGAGGCTGGATGGACCAAAGACATGGTTGACGTAGTCGACCGACG
>NZ_JBXWRL010000024.1:0-69274 GCF_059612885.1 Ruegeria sp. YKSD179
ACTTGGCGACCTAAAAGAAAATGCCGAGTACCATTCAGCCCGAGAAAAACAAGGTTTCATCGAGGGCCGCATCAAAGAGCTGGAGGGTATCCTGTCATTGGCTGATGTGATTGATCCGACTAAATTGACAGGGGCGGTTAAATTCGGCGCGAAGGTATCGTTGGTGGATGAGGACACTGACGAAGAAAAAACCTGGCAGATTGTAGGAGAGTATGAGGCCAATATAGAAAGCGGTTTGCTAAACATTAAGTCGCCCCTAGCCCGCGCTTTAATCGGCAAAGACGAGGGCGACAGTGTCGAGGTAAGTACCCCGGGGGGAGTGCGTTCCTATGAAATTCTGAGTGTCGAATACGCCTGACCGGAGCCGTTGTAATGTCGGAACCCAGTCAAGAAAAAGACATTGAAGCGCCAACCTCGCTGGGCATATACGATCGCCCGAGTAGAGCTGTTGTGACCGAAGTGGAAATAATCGCTCTTATTTTGAGCGTGATCTGGTTGGTTGTGTCGGTGGTGTTCCTGGTATTGCCGGGAACTCCGCAGGGTGGCGGGTTCATAGTCACCTTTCTGGCCGTATTTCTACCCGTGGCAATGATTTGGGTGGCGGCGACAGCGATGCGTGCCAGCCGGGTCATGCGTGAGGAAAGTGAACGGCTTCAAACCGCAATAGACGCGATCCGCCACGCCTATGTCACACAGCAACAACGGGCAGCCAGCACTTACGAACCGGCAGTTGGAAAGAAGCTGGACGAAATCGCGGAGACAGCCAAGAAAACTGAAACTGCAGTAGCTACTTTTTCCTCTGGCCGCCATGAACCGACCCGGGTCAATGCACCTAAAACCCAGCCGGATAATCAGACCATGCTGGAGTTGGGTACACCAGCGGAAGAAATCGCGCCGCCTCTGACAACCGAGGTCTTTATCCGAGCATTGAATTTTCCTGAAACCCAGGACGATGCCCAAGGTTTCGACGCCTTGCGGATGGCCTTGAAAGATCGCAAAGCCTCACTTTTGGTGCAGGCATCGCAGGATATTCTTACCCTACTCAGTCAAGAAGGGATTTACATGGATGACCTGCGCCCCGATATGGCGCGCCCAGAGGTCTGGCGGCAATTCGCTCAAGGGGCCCGCGGTAGGTCGGTGGCGGCGCTTGGGGGAATCCGCGACCGTTCATCGTTGGCCCTGACTGCAGCGAGAATGAAGCAAGATCCCATTTTCCGGGATGCTGCACACCACTTTTTGCGAAGGTTCGACCGAATGATTTCAGACTTTGAGCCAGAGGCCAGCGATGCTGATCTAAGCGCTCTGGGCGAAACCCGGACAGCGCGCGCTTTCATGTTGCTTGGGCGTGTCGCGGGAACGTTCGACTAAGTTGCCCAAGTTACAGATTGAAACTGCTGTACGGAATAAACCTGACCGGATCACCGGGGGCGATATGGCGGGCGCCATCTTCAATTTCAACCAGCCCCTCGGACCAGCTTAGGCCGCTGATACGACCGGACCCTTCAGAATGGAACGCTTCAACCCGTCCATCACGAACACGGGCGCGCAGATATTCACGGCGTCCCGGTTTCTTGCGTTTCTCAAAAGCTGCAGGCAAGTCAAACCCCAGCGGCATCTGCCAACCTGCACCCGCCATCAAACTTAGGGCTGGACGGGCAAATATTAGGGTGCAAACCAATGCAGCCACAGGGTTGCCAGGCAAACCAAAAACCGGAGCTCCATTCCACATACCCAGCGCAAGCGGCCGACCCGGCTTCAACGCGATCCGCCATTGCTGCATCGCACCTGCCTGACGTAACAATCCTGATACGTGATCTTCGTCACCTGCCGACGCACCGCCGCTGGTCAAAATCACGTCCGCCTGCTCTGCCGCTTTGTCCAAGCGTGCACGCAATACATCTGGATCATCACCAACCCTGCCCAGATCAACCGGTTCGAAACCCATTTGCTCTACCAGCGATAAAAGCATCGGCCGGTTCGCATCAAAAATCTGCCCCAGACCTGCGGGCTCACCCGGGCTGACCAGTTCATCCCCTGTCGACATTACCGCCACGCGTAACGGTGCGTAGACGTTAACTTCAGCTACCCCGACCGCTGCCAGCAACCCAATATCTGCCGATGTCAATCTCCGACCGGCAGGCAAGACCAGATCTCCCGCTTTGACGTCTTCGCCGGCTTGACGCGTGTTGGCCCTCAGCTTCAACGGCCCATGAAAAGCTATGTGCCCGTCCCGAACGTTTACGTCTTCTTCCAAAATGACGGTGTTTACACCAGCGGGCAACGCAGCGCCGGTCAGAACACGTATGGCTTGCCCTGCCGGTACTGTTCCATTGAACGGTACCCCCGCCGCCGCTCTCCCTTCCGCCAAAGGAAACACATGTGCACCTTCAGGGATCGCACCAGCAAACCCATAGCCGTCCACCGCTGAATTTGGTTGCGGTGGATTCGAACGGGCCGCGACTACATCTGTGGCCAAGATGTGACCAAAAGCCCGAACTGACCGCATTGAGATCGCTGCTTTGACGGGCCGCAATCTTTCGCGCAGCAAGGCAAGTGCTTCGTCCACTGGAGTCCAGTTCACACCCGCCGGAAGCGCAAAACAGTCATTGCGCAGCGGAGGTGGGGCAATATCCGGTGGTGCGGGTTGTTTAATCAATTCCAGCGTCCTTCAATTGCTGTGTTGGTCCGAAAGAGGAGCAAGTGCAACTTCGTTCAGGATAAAGTCTGCGATAGCCTGCGTATCATTCAGGTCAAAGACAGGCACATCAAGATGCAATGGTGTGTCGCTGGCCACAGCTCGGACAGTTTTGTTTTCCGGCGCTATCAACTGAGTTCCGGCTACAGCCCTGAACGCTTCGATCTTTGGATGGTTTTCCTGTTTGTACCCCTCGATCAAAACCAGATCGACTGGCGAGAGCCGAGCCAGAAGATCGTGCAGTTGCGGCTCGGGCTCACCGCGCAATTCCTGCATTAGCGCCACACGTTGTCCCGAGGCTAATAGCACCTCAGATGCACCAGCCACCCGATGGCGATAACTGTCGCGGCCCGGTTGGTCTACGTCAAAGGAGTGATGAGCGTGTTTTATTGTCGAAACCGTGAAACCGCGGACAGTAATCTCTGAGACCAGTCGTTCCATCAACCCAGTTTTGCCAGCATTCTTCCAGCCGGTGACACCGTAAACCTTCATGTCTGTTCCAGCATTTTTTCTGCCTGAATAAGGTCTTCGGGCGTGTTTACGTTAAAGAATGGGTCGACTTGACCAACCGGGAAAAGCGCCTCGCGACCTTCATGCTTGTCAGTCCACAAAACAACTTTGCGTAGGCCAGTGTTCAGAGCTTTCCGCAAATCGTCGCGGAGAGCAACCGGCCAGAGTCCGAAAGTCGGGTGTCGATTCAGCCTCTTACCGCCTCCGGATTTTAACAACTCATCACCGAGTCGAGGAGTAGTCGCCAAGACCAATGGATGGCCCTGCCCTTCGGATTCCCGAATCAAGCGGTCGGCCAGATCAAGTGGGAAAAAAGGGGTATCGGCAGCCACGCTTACTATACAGTCCGCGCCTTGTTCTGCCGCCCAATCAAGCCCAGCCAATACCCCAGCTAACGGCCCTGCAAAACCGTCGATCGAATCCTGCAGAACGGGTAAATTCAAATCGGCAAAACGACCCGGATCACCATTTGCATTCAGAGCCATACCGTTCACCTGAGGGCCTAAGCGGGCAACCACACGGCTCAGCAGTGTTTGCCCACCAATTTTCAGCAAGCTCTTGTCACCTCCGCCCATTCGGGTGGCAAGGCCACCAGCAAGGATGACGCCGAGAGGGTATCTCGTTCCTTTACTCAATCGCTTCTACCTAAATGTTCCGTCATCCGCTGATTTGTAGATCGAACTCAATTTAATTGGAACGCGTTTGGATAAAGATGGTGCAGAACAAACAGCCACATGATCAACGTACCAACTGACAAGAACGAAGTCGCGGACACGATATGGGCCGCAAGCTTAGGTTCCTGATCATAGTGCTTGGCAAGAAGGAAGATGTTTTTTGCTGTAGGAACCGCAGCAGAGACAGTTGCAGCAATGGTCCAGAGCGGATCAAGCCCGATCAAATGAGCAGCTAACAAAACAAAACCCGGGGCAACGATCAGTTTTACGACCGTCAAAAAGAGAATCAGAGGCCCCGTTTGGACGATCGTTCTTACGCTGGTCGTGAATCCAATCGCAAAAAGAGCGACAGCCGCCAAAGCCTGACTGAGCAATTCGAGGTAATCCGAAACAGCGTCAGAAAACCCAATACCTGTGAAAGAGTAAGCTACGCCCAACAAAGTCGCAGCTATTATCGGGTTCTTCAAAACATTCAGCAGAATCTTGTGTATTGGGGTTTTGGTACTTGCCTTATGCCCAGCTGTGGTTTCAAGAACCGCAGTCATGATCAACAGCAAAATAGCGACAACAAGGTTGGTGAGTACAGCAGGTAATGCGCCTTTGGATCCAAAGATCGCGTGAAGAACGGGCAGCGCAACCAGCGCAGTGTTAGAAGCAACCCCTGCAAAGGCCGCAACAGTGGCCGAAGCGACTTGAAAGTTCAGCGCAACTTTTAGGCAGAAAAACAGCAGCACGAACACAACCAGCAATGTGCCACCGTAGGAAATATAGAAACCAAAATTCAGGAGATTTGCGAATTCCTCTTGCCCAATCAGGTAGAACATGATTGCGGGTATAAGAACGTAAACCGCGAATTGAACCAACGCGTCAGATGTCTCTTCACTCAGAAGCTTTGTCCAGGAAAACGCATAGCCTGTCACGATTACGGCAAATACCGGCGCAATAAGGTTGATTAATTCCATGGCTCTCTCAGGTAACGGGCATCAAATTCCCTGCATCCTCTTATGCCATGTTAAGGCACATCCTTCGGAATTCGCAGTATTTTCTCTGATCCAGTTGAATGCGCAGGCAATTCAGGCTTGAGAGCTTTTTCTTTTGTGCTTTTTTTCTTCGACCGGAACGGTTGCCGGATCTGCATCCCGAACAAGCCGATCATCACCAGAGAGGCACACAAATCTTTGACCGCGCATGCGCCCGATCAAAGTCAGCCCTACCTCGCGTGCGATCTCAACACCCCAGGCGGTAAATCCGGACCGTGATGCCAAGACCGGGATGCCCATCATAGCCGTCTTAATCACCATTTCCGAGGTCAGCCGCCCCGTTGTATAAAGGATCTTGTCTGATGCCTCTTCGCCTTCGGACAACATCCAACCCGCGATCTTATCAACTGCATTGTGGCGTCCGACATCCTCCATGTAGACCAACGGCCGGTTTTGACGACACAGGACGGTCCCGTGAATCGCCCCGGCCTCAAGATACAGAGACGGTGTTCTGTTGATTTTGGAGGCCAAATCGTACAGCCAAGAAGTGCGGACTTGAACTTGTGGAAGGCGCACGCCCTCCAATCCCTCCATCATGTCACCAAAGACGGTGCCGACAGCGCAGCCGCTTGTGCGCGTTTTTTTCCTCAACTTCTCCTCATAAGAAGTTTGTCGTGCGGTGCGAACAACTACAGTTTCCAGATCATCGTCGAATTCGACACCAGTGATTTCATCATCATTTAACAACATTCCTTGGTTGCGCAGGAAACCCAGCGCAAGGTATTCGGGATAGTCGCCAATGGTCATCGCGGTAACGATTTCCTGAGAATTCAGGAATATCGTCAATGGGCGCTCTTCAACCACCGATATCTGGCTTGCTTCACCATTCTGGTCTACGCCATCGACCGCGCGGGTCAGGCGTGGGGCACCGGGGTCTGGCGCGATAACATATTCCGACAAATCCAGTTCCGTGACCAATTGCAACCCTTTCCTAAGATCGCTAGTACCTCGACCAACACCATAGGATTTAGCCATGGCAAGCACCACATCCAACTCATTTTATTGGAGGGGTTTTCGAGACGGGGCGCCTTTCGTCTTTGTTGCTTTTCCCTTCGGCACCTTGTTTGGCGTATTCGCAACCGAGGCAGGGTTGAACATTGTTCAGACAATGGCCCTTACCTCGACGGTGTTTGCAGGTGCTGCACAATTCACCGCGCTGCAACTGCTGCAGGATCAGACACCGACAGCGATTATTCTGGTATCAGCCCTAGCTGTTAACTTACGGATGGCAATGTACTCAGCTTCACTCACGCCCTATCTGGGTGCAGCTCCCTTGTGGCAACGAGCCGCAGCTGCGTATCTTTTGGTTGATCAGTCCTATGCCTGTTCCATTGTCCAGTTCGAGAAAGAACCAGCAATGACGATCGCACAGCGCATTGCTTATTTCTTTGGTTCTGCCACACCGGTCACGCCCGTTTGGATTGTCGCTACTTATTTGGGTGCTGTACTGGGAACGCGAATTCCTGAAAGCTGGGCGTTGGATTTTGCGCTGCCCATCGCTTTTCTGGCCATGATCGGTCCGATGATGCGAACCCTACCCCACGTAGTTGCAGCGTTGGTGGCAATAATCGCATCCTTGTTGTCGGCGGGGGTACCTTACAATCTTGGCCTGCTGATTGCTGGCTGCGCAGGAATGATAGCCGGCGCACAGGCTGAATTAATTGCAACACGCAAAAGTGCGAAAGCATGACCCAAGTCGACCCGGTTACAATCTGGACAATTATCGTCGGGCTGGCCATTGGCAGCTATGCCTTAAGGTTCACGTTCATAGGTCTTGTCGGGGACCGTTCAATGCCACCTTGGTTGCTGCGTCATTTGCGTTATACGGCAGTGGCAATCATACCAGCGCTGATCGCACCGGCTGTTGCCTGGCCAACAGCAACCGATGGTCAACCGGACGCCGCGCGCATGATCGCTGCTGCTGTTACGCTGACTGTCGGATTGTACACAAAGAACGTGATTTCGGCGATGTTCACAGGTGCAGCAACGCTTTACGGATTGCTCTACCTACTGGGTTGAAACCGCTTCCAATTGGTTAAGGCGCGCATTGTTGAAGGCCAGACCTGTTTGAAGATCGGCATCATCGTTTTCCCGATACTCAGCCGTTTGCACGCCTGGCAAATCAGCAAATTGTTCGGACAGGTTAACCGGATAGAATGTTGTGTTTATCTGTCCAAAACCCGGTACCTGCTGCAATAGCTGAGACGTCGAGTTCGTACAAAATGCTCCGGCTACGGGTCCCATCTGTTTGGCCAGTTGCAACGCAACCTCTGCCTGCTGCGGTGTCACTTCGATGGTTTGGATGCGGGCATAGTGGGATTCGCGTGCATGAGAACTGCGATACGCGCGTTCCACATTAGGAGTTATCCCATAAAGCACGTCGTTCCTTATCGGAACGACATCCGCCCTGAAAGAGCCTGCAGGGTCAAAGATTACCCGCTCGCTGCCGCTGATCATTAAAGACGTATGCGCTCCGGAACCTGTCCGGGTATTGATCATCGTATACAGTGTCAGTGTCGATGGCCCCGGATCGCGATAGGATCGGGAGGCTATCTCAGACTGATCAGCCTGTGGCCGCTGCGATCCAGCGCAGCCCGAAACAGTCGCTGCCAAAAGGCACGCAATCAAAAACCTGAACACTGCCGCCCCCAACGTCAAATTAAGACGCAAAGACCGCCAGGAACAGGCATAGGAAGGCGATGACCACCACGCACCAGACGGTGAACTTTATAAAACCTTCAAAGGTTTTGGTTTGAACGGTGATGTCCATTTCGCCGTGCTTATATTCAGCCATGATTCCAAGATTCCCAATTCGTATGTTTGAAATGTTGGATAATGGAAATTCTCCTGCCTGTCACGACGTCAATCGCGCGCAGGTCAGCGAGATTTGAAAACCGAACACCCCGGATATCCAAAACCCCAGCGCCAAGGCAATCCGCTGCAGGGGCCTCCGCCAAATCTCACTGCCATAAACATCGCTTCAGCGGTTATGGAATGGGCAGATCGAATCTGGTCCTCAGACATTTCATACCGCGACGCATACTCTTCTGCATGGCTTTCACCGTGGGATTTTACGCAGGATCTGAGCGCATCATCCGCCTGTAAACGGGCGTCGAAACTTTCCTCTGCGTTTTGCGAACCGCCAGCATTGTGGTACGCGCGGTCGTGAGTAACACAGCAGTTTTCCCATGGCGGATGCTCTTCGTACAGGACACCGAATTTTGGAAACGTATCTGCGAGCAAACGCCAACTGGAGGACAACCCGCCTGAGCAGCCATCAGTTTCAAATTCGTTTGGCTGTGTGTTTGCCCGGGCCTCCATCAGCGCGCGATGTGCGGGCATCTCGACATTTCGGATCAAGTCCTGCGCCGCACTCGCCGTCGCAAGACAGATCAATGCCACGCTCCACCTAAGGACTGTCATCTCGCATCTCGTCAGTATCGATCGACAGGCCAAACGTTGTTGCTAACCATAGCAACAATCGCTCGCCCGGACCCATCTCAGCACGCACGCGCAAAACCTCGCGTGCCATAGCAGGTCGGTCGGTGATCAACCCGTCTACGCCCATGGAAGCCATCGATGACATCT
The DNA here is from genome assembly GCF_059612885.1 of Ruegeria sp. YKSD179. NCBI lineage: Bacteria > Pseudomonadati > Pseudomonadota > Alphaproteobacteria > Rhodobacterales > Roseobacteraceae > Ruegeria > Ruegeria sp. YKSD179. The sequence goes on from NZ_JBXWRL010000024.1 coordinate 8,508, forward strand.
GCAATGGGTCATTCACCGTCCAAACATAGATGTCCTTGCCAGACTCATGGACCTTCCGGATCAAACCCGGCGACACCGTTGCCGCATTCACGGCAACAAAATCGCCATCCAACCCACTCAAGTCCCCCACAGCGGTTGCGGCCAGAACTCCAGCTCTCCAATCGGGGCGCAGCGCCTTCATTTTCTGGACTGCAGGGTACTTTAGAGACATTGTCGCTATATCTTCCTGCATTCCAAGCTCTTCAACAACATTCACCACGCGGTTTTCCAGATCGACATCGTGGCCATAATATTTAAGTTCGATGATGACCTTGGCCTTGCCCTTTGCTGCCGTGAGAACATCAATCAGGGTTGGAGTACGTTCCGACGCGTATTCCGGATCAAACCAGCTGCCGATGTCGATTTCTGATACATCTTCCATGGTGGCATCCCAGACCTTTAGGTCAACGCCTGCCAATTTCATAAAATCGCTATCATGAGCGACAATCACAACGCCGTCGGCAGTTTCCTGAACGTCGATCTCGACCCAATCCGCCCCATCTTCGATGGCCTTAACGACGGCAGCCATCGTATTTTCAGGGCGCAAGGCAGCGGCGCCGCGGTGGCCAATGACTTCGGCGTGATCCGGTGCCTGAATACGTTCTAACAGGGCCTGACCGGACCAAAGACCAATCAAGACTGCCGCGACAGCGATGGTAACGGTTACCAGAACTGGCCGGCGCATGCTACTGGATGCAGGGTACAACGGCGTTTCGAAATTCGGCTCGAAAAAATCATCCAATACAACCGCCAAAGCGCCCAGCGCTGTGGCTGCTAAAACTAGTCCAGCCAAAGACCAAAGGCCGGCAACGATCAAACTGAGGGTCAGTGCAAACCTGAGGTTGACCCCCTCTTGCAATGGGACGAGCGCAAACAAAAGGCCAGCAACAAAGGCAATCGCCGCGGCGATAACAAGTCGAATTGCCAGCCAGATGGCGAGTTCGATCTTCAAGCGACCCCGCTTGCCTTCCATCCGTCGCGCACTTTCCGAAAATGTGGCAGCGGAACCCGAATTCTCGAACAGCACCAAGTGCAGGCCCAGCGCCCAGGCCGACAACCTGCGGATCAAAACCCATGCCAGCGCAAGAACGATAAGCCCAATCAAAATCACAGCCACCCAGAATGCCGGAGGGTGGAATGTTAGATAGTAGTTGATATCATATTCGGTCAGCGTCCACCACGCGACCAACCCTGCTGCTGCGACGAAGGGCACGGCCAAAAAAAGGACACGTAAAATCAGGCGCACAGCGAATCCGAACAAAGCAGGCAAGCGTGAAAGGATGAGGGTGACCGCAGAACGTCCTGCACGCCATGGGTCTTCCTCGCCCATACGCAGGGACCCGGCCATCACCGCAAAAACGAAAACCTCGGCCAGCAGAAACAAGCTGAGCACGACAACGGCCGCAATAAATCCAGCTGGTGATAACAGGAACATTGCAATGTCTTGATCGGTCAACGCAGCTTGATCCGACAGCGAGACCGCCAAATTGACGGCCATGGCAATACCTGGCGCTATCAAAGCTACCAACAAAAGTCTTACGGCTACATAAACTGGGACAAAGACAAGTCTCCGCGCCCAGGAACCAGCGTAGGCATTTGTTACAGCGGAGAAATTGGTCAAGCTGCGCCCTCCTGAATGATCCATTCATTCAAGGCTGCGTGAACTGGAATTGCAAGTCAGACTGTCAGTTTTCTTCCAGATCAGCGGCCAACCGGAAACCGATGCGATTGGCTGGCTTGTCGTCAACAGATTTTGGTAACGCCCGCAGCATCACGTTTAGCTGGCTCACGTGCTGCACCAACTGACTTCGTGCGTTGCCGCCATCCGAGCCATAAAAGGTTATGATATCAGGGTCGAAGTAGCCCATGCCTTCGATTCTCATCACGCCTGTATCACTACCCGTGAAACCCATCGCCACCTCATGGTCACCGTCCAGCGTTTTTTCAAAGTTTTGGATGTAAAGGATCAAGCGTTCATAAGCCCATCTGGCAGGACTTTTGGTTTCGACCGGTTCCTGCAATGGCTTGGGAAGCTCTTTCGAACCAGAATCCACTTCGGAATTCGCGTGCACCTCGTAACATCTTGGCAACGCGGCAGATTCGGCTGCCTCCGCCGATGTATCAATCTTGTCCTGCATTTCCATCAACCTTTGCGCAGATATTCCCAAGCCCCGTCCGCGCGACGCGTTCGGGTGACCGCATCAATGTGGTAAAGATGGTTCAAGTGTGCAACCGCTTCTACAAGGGCCAGCCCATATTCGCCGTCCTTGATCGGACGCTTGAATAAAGCCGGGAAACATTCTGCTGCTGCTTTTGGTTTGTCCAGATCAGAAAGCAAACGCTCTAGCGCGCCGTGATGATTTTCTATTAGCTGACGCATTCGAGTCGGAAGACCGACAAAAGGCAATTTATGCCCCCCCAGCACCAAATGATCGGGCCGGGCTAGAGTTTCCAACCGCTCGCACGCCTCTAGCCAATCCGAAACAGGGTCGGCCATGGGTTCGGTTGCGTATACGCCAAGGTTCGAACTGATCGAACTTAGGATTTGGTCGCCCGTAAGCACGAGGTTATCGTCGCGGCTCCAGAATGTTGCGTGTTCTGGGGCGTGCCCGTTGCCCATGTGAACATCCCAGTCCCGGCCACCCATATGAATGACATCGCCCTGTTTGATCCGGGTAAAGCCTAGTGGCATGGGATAGACAACATCTGCAAAATTGAAAGGCCTATCTGCCTTTCGTTTGGACAGAACTTCGGTGGCCATGCCGGCGCTGCGATAGAAATCCAGAGTCTCCTGTGGCCAACTTTCCTGCTCGTCTAAAGTCAGCATTCGTGCAAACAGCCACGAAGTGCGACTTGCCACAAGTTCCGCGTCGTGTTCGGTCTGGAACCATCCGGCATTTCCGACATGATCCGGATGGTGGTGCGTGACAACAACCCTATTTACTGGCCGACCGGACAATGGCCCCGCCATTAGTCTTTCCCAAATCAGGCGTGTCTTTTTCGAGGAAATCCCTGTGTCAACCACTGTCCACCCATCGCCATCATCAAGAGCGTAGACATTCACATGATCCAATGCCATCGGCAGCGGAAGCCTTATCCATAGAACCCCTTCAGCTATCTGGGTCCACTCACCGGGTGCAGGTGGTTCGGTCCAAGGATAACGTATCGTGATGGGCACGTCCCCGTCCATCAGACTGCCAACTCTTCTGCGTTTAACGCATAGAGATCGCCAGCCCCATTTTGGGTTTGCGCCAAAAGTCCAACATGTTCCGGCAGCAATGCATTAATATAAAAACGCGCCAGCTTCGCCCGCGGCCCATCCGGATCGGCCAAGGCTGCGGACAGATGGTAATGCCCACCCAATACGCGGGCAAATGCTTGCAGATAGGGCACTGCGCCAGCAAATCGCTCGTTCATTTCAATTTGCGAAACCAACCATTCCGTTGTTTCCCGCAACGATTCAGTGGCTTCCCACACAGTACCCGCCAATTCAGGTAGAACCGCGCGTGCCCGTTCTGCCTGATCCTCAATCTCGTCCAGCAGGTTTGAAGCTGCCTCGCCACCATCCATCATTTTCCGCCCGACAAGGTCCATTGCCTGAATGCCGTTCGTCCCCTCATAAATCGCGGTCACTCGGACATCTCGATAGTATTGCGCTGCACCGGTTTCTTCGATGTAACCCATACCACCATGCACTTGCACCCCGGTTTCAGCTACTCGCATTCCGGTTTGCGTTCCGAATGCCTTGCAAATCGGCGTCAACAGAGCCGCACGCGCGGCCCATTCCTGGTCCCCAGTCGCCTGCGCCAGATCAATGGCCGCCGCGTTAGCCAACAGAATGGCGCGCGCGGCAAATACATCGGCTCGCATCTCCATTAGCATTCTGCGCACATCCGCGTGATCAATGATGGTACCGGACGGCGTTTTGCCTTGTCTGCGTTCCAGCGCATATCCCAGCGCGTGCTGATAAGCGCCTTCAGCCGCACCGACACCTTGCCCGCCGACACCCAGACGCGCATTATTCATCATGGTGAACATCGCGGCCATGCCACCATGTTCCTTCCCCACAAGCCAACCCTTGGCCCCGTCATATTGCATCACGCATGTGGGTGAGCCGTGAAGGCCCATTTTATGCTCGAGCGAAACGACCTTCAGATCGTTTGCAACACCGGGGTTGCCGTTTCTATCGGGAATAAACTTTGGCACCAGAAACAGCGAAATTCCCTTGGTTCCCGGGACACCATCCGGCAACCGGGCAAGTACCAGATGGCAGACGTTCTCGCAAAAGTCATTATCGCCCCACGAGATGTAGATTTTCTGCCCGGTTACGGCATATGTGCCGTCGCCGTTGGGTTCGGCTTTAGAGGTCAGCGCTCCTACATCAGATCCAGCCTGTGGTTCAGTCAGGTTCATGGTGCCAGACCAGTCACCCGCCATCATCTTAGGCAAGTAAAGCTCTTTCAGCGCGTCACTGGCGTGGTTTTCCAATGCTTCGATCTGGCCTTGCGTCATCAATGGCGCCAATTGAAGTGAAAGACAGGCCGCGCTCATCATTTCGTTAACCGCTGTCGTGACCGTCATTGGCAAACCCATGCCACCGTATTCAGGGTCGCCGCTCATTCCGATCCAGCCGCCTTCTGCGATCGCTTTCCAGCCGTTTGCGTAACCGGGCGAGGTTCTAAGAACGCCGTTTTCCAGACGCGCCGGTTCGAGATCACCGGGGCGTTGCAGAGGAGCCATAACCTCTTCGCACATCTTGCCAGCCTCGGACAGGATCGCGCTGACCACATCGGCGCTGGCCTCCGAAAACGTCTCTGTGGCGGCGATCTGATCAAAATCGACCACTTTGTCTAACAGGAATTGATAATCGGAGATTGGGGCGCGATAAGGCATGGCTTCTCTCGGGTTTTACGCGTGGGCTTGGAATCCGCAAGCCGCATAATTATTCATCTGGGTTGGAACGATTACCTACCTGTCCCTATGTTGCAATCAACCAAAACGCGGCGTCACCACAAATGATCCCTTACCGCACAGAGTATTTGTCCGCCGATCCAGCAGGATTGGAACAGGCCGCAGATTACCTGCGGCAGGGTCTGTTGGTCGCGTTCCCGACTGAGACGGTTTATGGCCTGGGCGGCGACGCGCGGAACGGCGAAGCTGTGGCTGCAATATACGCGGCCAAAGGGCGACCCAGCTTCAATCCCCTTATCGCTCACGTTTCATCGGTCGAGGCAGCACAACGCTATGTTAAATGGTCGGATGAAGCCGAGCGTCTGGCGGAACAGTTCTGGCCCGGCCCCTTGACGCTTGTTCTTCCTTTAAAGGCAGGAGGCGGAGTGTCCTCACTGGTTACTGCAGGGTTAGACACGCTGGCCGTTCGCGTTCCAGCCCACCCCACAGCGCGTGCACTTTTGAAAACCTTGGATGCACCTGTCGCGGCCCCTTCAGCAAATCCTTCAGGCCGAATCAGCCCAACGACCGCCGCTCATGTTCTCGCCGGTTTAGATGGTCGCATAACCGCGGTCCTGGATGACGGCCCCTGCGGAGTGGGTTTGGAATCAACCATAATTGGGCTTGCCGGCACACCAACCTTACTGCGCCCGGGTGGAGTAGCCTTGGAAGGTATCGAATCGGCTCTGGGTAACCGGCTCCATCTGCGCGAGCCCGGTGAACCACTTACCGCTCCGGGACAATTACTGTCCCATTATGCCCCCGATGCTTCGGTTCGCCTGAATGCCGAGTCACAGCAAGGCGGCGAAGTGTTGCTCGGTTTCGGAGAGGTGGTCTGTGACATGAACCTGTCACCGGACGGCAACTTGAACGAAGCTGCCGCAAACTTGTTTGCCTGCCTGCACGAACTGGATAAGTCACGCCGCCCGATTGCAGTGTCTCCGATCCCGGAAATCGGTCTTGGCAAAGCAATAAATGACCGCCTGCGACGGGCAGCAGCCCCTCGAAGCTAAGCCCGTCCAGCGCTGGCTGATAAAGTTAGAGGGTCAACGCCCAAAGTCGCCAACGCAGCTTCCCATTTTTCATCATCGGGCAGGTCATAAACCAACTTTGGGCTGGCATCGGTCGTAAGCCACCCATTCATGGCAATCTCATCCTCAAGCTGATCCGGTCCCCATCCTGAATATCCCAATGCCACCATTGCATTCAGAGGCCCTGTCCCAGACGCTAAATCTTCAAGCACATCCAAGGTCGCAGTCATGCTAAAGTCAGAGCTGATTTGCATTGAGTGCAGGTTAGCCTCGTAGTCTGCGGAATGAAGCACGAATCCGCGTGACATCTCGACAGGCCCGCCAAAATGAACCAGCCGTTCGCCAACAACAGGTATGCGGCAAGGAATTTCGAGTTGCTGCAACAAAGTCTTGATGCGAAGATCCGACGGTTTGTTGATGATAAGCCCCATTGCTCCATCGTCGGCATGGCTGCAAATATAGACTACCGCATGCTCAAACCTTGGGTCGCCCATGCCAGGCATTGCAATCAGCAGTTTTCCGGTCAGGTCCATTTGAAGGCGTCTCGTTTCTCGGCTGCCTGTCAACAATGGCCCTGTATCGCAGGAAATGGCAAGTGATCTGAGGGGAATCAGACACATTTCACCCCACTGACCTGAACGTGACTTGGCAATCCTGCCAACAATGCGCATTTATAGATTATGATGAGTTTCTGGAAACCAACCGCAATAGCACTTACGGCAAACCTTTGCCTTGCAACGTCTGCCTTTGCGCAAGGCATGGATCAGTTGGTTCAATTGGAAATCTTGGATGGCGGCAGAACGCCCGAAGGGACATATCAGGGCGCACTTCGATTGAAACTCAAAGATGGTTGGAAAACATATTGGCGCGCGCCCGGCGACGCGGGAATTCCACCGCAGTTCGATTGGAGTCGTTCGCGCAATGTTGGCGATGTCGAGATAACCTGGCCTGCTCCGCTTGTTTTCGACCAAAATGGCCTGCAATCCATTGGCTATGAGAATCAATTGATCTTGCCTGTTGAAATCACACCGCAAAACCCGGCAAAGCCAGTTCGCTTGCGTGGCGAGATGGATTTGGGTGTGTGCAAAGATGTCTGTGTCCCGGGCCGTTTGGGTTTTGATCACACGCTGGACGCCCAGGCCGCTAGGAACCCTGCTATTGCCGCGGCATTGGCCCAACGCCCGTTTTCCGCGCGAGAAGCTGGCGTTGCCGCCGCATCCTGTCACTTGAAGCCGACTACCGATGGAATGCAAATCGAAGCCCATGTTACGATGCCTTCGGCTGGCGGTGCCGAATTCGCAGTGATCGAACCCGGAAACCCATTGCTTTGGGCTTCGCAAGCGGAAACAAAACGCGATGGCAACACTTTGATTGCCCGAACCGAGGTAACGAATGTCTCGGGCGGTCCGTTCGCATTGGATCGATCCGAAGTTAGAATCACTGTTTTGGGCGCAAGCCATGCGGTTGATATCATTGGGTGCGACGCAGGCTGACCAAATGAACCCCGTCCCTAAAATTGGTGCCCTGGCCGTGGTGCTACACCAGGATCAGGTTTTGTTGGTCCAGCGTAAAAAGCAGCCGGACCAAGGGTTGTGGGGGTTTCCGGGCGGCCACGTAGAATGGGGCGAAACTGTTCTTGAGGCAGCGGCGCGAGAGTTGCTGGAAGAAACCGGGGTTACTGCGCGGCCGGATAGCTATATCGACAATCTGGATTTATTAGGTCGCGACGCGGCTGGGCGAGTGCAATCGCACTATTTGCTGGTCGGCGTTATGTGTCGGTATTTGTCCGGAGCGCCAGTTGCCGCTGACGATGCTCGTGACGCACGCTGGTTTCCAATTCAGAAAATCCTTATTGGAGACCTGCAAATGAGCGAACGGGTGCCAGAGTTTCTTGCGCAGGCCATGCGGCTGAATTAGGTGCCCGCGCGGCCTGATAAGCGCCCGTAAAGCATTCCTGAGATTGTCACACCCAAGATCAGGATAATTGCTGCACCTGCCGCGAAAATACCAAAGCCCAGTCGAAGAATGGTTAACCCTTCATCGCCTTGGTAAAACCCGGACAAAAAACCAATTGGCGTGCCGGTTAAGGCGGGCCAAACCATTGAAGCGACCAGCCACAGGAATAAAGCAGAGGCCGTTGCCGCGACTGCACCTCTCACAACTCTGTCCGGTGCCCTCATCGCGCGACGCATCGCGATCATAGGTCGCGAAACATCGTTCAGGATCGCCAAAAGCGCAGGTACGAGCAATAGGACCAAGAGCATCCCAAACCCTAGGCCGTAAACCAACGTGATTACCGTAGGCTTCAAGAACTGTGCTTGTTGAGAGCTTTCGTAAAGCAAAGGCGTAAGCCCCAGAACCGTTGTCAGGGTTGTCAACATCACTGGCCGCAAACGATCTGCGGTGCCCTCGACAATTGACGGTACAAGTCCACGCTCTTGCTGATAGCCATCGATTGTAGTCACCAAAACAATAGAGTCGTTGATGATAATTCCAGTCATGCCCAACAGTCCGACTACGGTGAACATACTGAGCGGCACGCCCCAAATGTAGTGGCCCCAGATTGCCCCTACCAACCCAAAAGGAATAATTGCCATGACAACCAATGGTCGCGTCCAGCTCGCAAATACCCATGCCAACACAAGGTAAATTCCGGTAAGACATAGGATCAGCCCGGTTCGCGCCTCGGAGAGAAATTCGTCTTCTTGTTCGCTTAAACCCGCCATGCGCCATTCCACCTGCCGTTCTGCGGCGATATTGGGCAGTATGTCTTCGCGCATAGCTCGCTCGATTTCGGCGGCCTTGGTTGGGTCGTCTTCGGATATGTCACCATTCACTGAAATCACGCGCAATCCGTTCTCGCGCCGAACAGTCGAAAACCCCGACTTGCGTTCTACCGAAACGATATCAGCCAGCGGCACATAGACTCCATCTGGTGTTCGCATGAGGGTTCGTTCCAGGAAATCCGCAGTCAGCTCTCCTTCGGGCAATTCGACCCTTATCTCGGCACTGCGTGGTCCATCAGGGAATGTGGCAGCCTCAATTCCATTCAAACGATCCCGCAACACTCGGCCTAGCGTTTCTATTCGGAAACCAAGCGCTTGCCCCTGTGCGGTCAGATCCAGAATGAATTCTTCTTTGTCGTAAGCCAGATTATCTTCAAGCGCTGACACCTCAGTGTATTTCGATAATTCGGTCTGCAAGTCCTCGGATGCCGCCTTCAATGTGTTCACATCGGATCCATAAAACTGAACGTCTATCGCATCACCACCGGGTCCTGACCGCCACCCCCGGAAACTAAGCAATTCGACTTTCGGGTGGCGCGGAACAAAGTCTTGCAGCTCGCCGACGAACTCAAAGCTGGAATATGGGCGCAGGTCGGCATCTATCAGCTCGATAGAGATGCCGCCAAGCAAGTCGTCATCTTTACCGTCCGCTGCAGCCAGTCCGAATCCGGCAGAACCACCAACCTCGGCCAGAACATAATCAATTGGGTTGCGGCCGTGTCGTTCTTGGTAAACCTCACCCAGCTCAACAGTTGCACGTTGAACCATGCGCATCATTTCCATGGTGTCCGCGCGAGTGGCACCTTCAACCATTATGAAATTGCCGGTGACCGAGCCTCGTTCCGGTGCATTAAAGAACCGCCATTTCACATCGCCTTGGATAAACAAAGCAATCTGACTGGCCAAGATCACCACCATCAAAGCTACAACGACGTATCGTGCCCAGACCACCCATGCGACTAGTGGGCGAAACAAATTATCCCGTACCCAGCGAAACCCTCGATTTACCACCCGGTTAGGCAAGTCATACCAATGTTCCTTGGCCGAATGCGCGATGGCATGAGCCATGTGGTTCGGCAGAATCAGGAAACACTCGATCAGCGAGGCTGCCAACACAGCGATGACGGTGAATGGGATGTCGCGGATCAGTTCGCCGAACCGACCTCCCACGAGCGTAAGACCAAAAAAAGCAATGACGGTCGTAATTGTAGCTGCGAATACTGGCATCGCCATCCGTCGCGCCGCTCGTTCGGCGGCGACAACAGGTGCCTCACCCAAACGACGGGCACGAAAATCGGCATGTTCCCCCACGACAATGGCATCATCCACTACGATGCCCAATGTGATGATCAGGCCAAACAGCGACACCATATTGATAGAAAGTCCACCGAGGTACATCAGTGCAATCGCAGCAGACATAGCCACGGGAATTCCGGCGGCGACCCAAAACGCAATTCGAGCGTTCAGAAACAAGAACAACAGGCAGACAACCAGCCCAAGGCCAACAAGCCCATTATCGACAAGGATATCCAGACGGTCTGTGATTGCCTGAGCACGGGTTCTGATCAGTTCGATGGTGATACCTTCGGGCAGGCTTGCCTGCATATCCAGAACCACATCCTCAACTGTATGCTGGATTTCAATCGCATCACCCAGGTTCGAACGATCCACCCGCACAGACATGGCCGGGTCGTCGCCAACAAAGTAGCTGCGATTCCGGGTAACACCTTCAACCCTGATCTGCGCCACATCGCCAACAATCAGCTTGGACCCATCCGCAAAACTACGCAGCGTGATGCCTTCGATTTCTTCCGGAGTGCGTTTTTCCGCACCGGTGCGAATACGTGCATTAGCACCTGTCACATCACCAGCCGGACTTGCGGTGACCTCAGCTGCAATAGCAGATGCGATCTCAGACATGGTGATGTCGTTAGCGATCAATTGCGCGGTCGGTACTTCGACCACCACGCGCGGAGCAGCCAAACCACGAATTGTGGTACGAGTAACGCCAACTGCAAACAAACGGCTGATCAGTTCATCTGTAAACTTGGCCAATTGTTCTGCTTCGATGGGCCCGGTTATGACCACGTCGGTGACCCGATCGCGCCACGCGCCGCGTTGAATCGTAGGCTCTTCGGAATCTTCGGGAAGGTTATTCACACTGTCGACGGCTGTTCTGACTTCTTCGACAGCGCGCGACATGTCCCAGTTCGGCTCAAACTCCAGCCGTATTCGTGCTGATCCTTCTCGTGAAGTTGACTCTGTACTCGCCACACCTTCGACCGCAAGCAAGGCAGGTTCCAGCAATTGTACGATGCCATTGTCTACATCCTCGGGTCCGGCCCCGTCCCATGCAACGTTTACATCGACACGTTCGAGGATCACGTCCGGAAAAAACTGCGCGCGCATATTTGGAACGGCAGCAGCTCCCAACACCAGCATGACCAGCAACAATAGGTTCGCAACCGTACGATGACGCGTGAAATAGCTGAGGATGCCCCCCGCCGCTCCCGGTATTTCGCGCATCATCTTGGTCAGCCTCCGGCCCGGGTCTCAAGCCGGCGAACCAAAGAAGCCGGCACGCTTGCCTCACGAAGCTGATCCAATACCCGATCTTTGACTGCCTGCGGCATGTGACTGCTTGCTTCGACCTGTGCCACAAATCGCGCGCGCTGTTCGTCAGTCAGTTCGACCATGTCCGGTTCGACATCAGCACTGGCTTCAACACGCAAAGGTCGCACACGAACGCCAGAACCCAAAAGCGGAGTTCGACCAATCACAACTTCGCGGCCTGCCAGTCCTTCGCCCCGCAGTAAAACCTCATCGCCCTGTCGTCTCACCAGTTGAACGGGCAAAGGCTCTAGCCGGTCGTCTTTTCCAAGAACCAGTACATTACCAGTGGCGTCCAGAACCGACGATGGCAAACGAACCACATTTTCCAGGGGTTGCTCTTCGACAGTTACAGTTACGAAATCCCCGGGTTTAAACCCCTGCGCACCGTCAAGGCGAGCAAAGACCAAACGTCCTGTCTGTCCCTCTCCTGCCGACCCGCTGTCGCGACTGATCAGACCGGTTGCAGTCAGGTCAGTTCCGGTAACTTCCAGCGATACGGTGACAGGTGCCTGAATCAAAGCGCCGGTATCATCCAGCAGTCTCACATATTGTGCTGTGGATACACGGAACGCGACCTCGAGCGCGTTTGGGTCAACCAGTTCAGCCAGTTTTTCGTTCGCTGAAACAAGTCGCCCTTCTACCAGCGTCACTCCTGTCAGAGTTCCCGCGAAACTGGCATGGATTGTCATGTCTTCCAGATCGCGCTCTGCTCCATCCAAGGCAATTCGGGCGCGCGAAAGCAATGTTGTGGCCTGATCAACCCGCGACTCAGCCTGCGCCAGGGCAATCCGACTGGAAAGAACAGCCTGCTGTGCTGAAGTTGCCGCCAATTCAGCCTCTTCCACGCTGGCTGCCGCTCCGACTCCTCGTGTTTGCAAGTCGCGCTGACGTTGAAGCGCACGTTCCCGCAATTCGGCTTGCGCTTCGGCAGATCGCAATTCATCTTGCGCCAACAGAAGCGAACGTTCCGCGTCACGTTCTTCGAATTGCGCATCAAGCAAGTCGGACTTGGCGCTGTCCAATGCAGATTGAGCATCTGCAGGATCAAGCTCGACCAACAGTTCGCCTGAAGTGACCGTCCCCCCATCTTCAAAATCCTCGGCCAATGCGACCACACGACCAGCGAGAGCCGCGCGCAACTCAAGCCGCCGACGGCTCTGTACCTGACCGAATGCTTCTAAATAAGGAACCACAGTTTCCGGCTGAGCTGTTCTGACACTGACAGCAAATATACGCTCTCGGGCCGCGGGTGCCTGCGTATCGCGGGTGAGGACATCTTGAATTGCCCCGGAAATCATATGACCAGCTACGAACAACAGGCCCAGCGTCATAAACGCAAGGAAAACACCGACAAGGCTTTGCCTTAGAAATCGCATTGATGTCTCAGCTCCGTTTGCGACTGTAGCCCTACGAAAAAGGTAGCTGAGCAATGAAAATTGCCAAGCCACAACACAGTTACTTAGTGTTTAACGCACGAACATCCTACTTCCGTCGCAGATGTTCGTCCAATCTGGGCAATATTTCCACGAAATTGCAGGGGCGGTGACGATAATCGAACTGTTTTTCAAGGATGGCATCCCATGCGTCCTTGCAGGCACCAGGACTGCCGGGAAGAGCAAACAGATATGTCCCAGCTGCTACGCCTCCAGTGGCACGTGATTGAACGGCCGAGGTGCCAATCTTCTGCATTGAAACGATTGTGAAAACTGTTCCAAACGCATCGATCTCTTTTTCATAAACATCTCGGTGCGCTTCAACCGAAACATCTCGACCTGTTAGCCCGGTGCCGCCAGTCGAAATTACCACGTCAATCTCGGGATCGGCCACCCATAGACGCAATCGGGCAGCTATTTCGGAGCGCTCATCCTGAACGATTTGTCGGTCGGCTAGAATGTGTCCGGCCTTTACAATGCGATCGACCAAGGTCTGACCTGATCGGTCATCCGCCAAGGACCTTGTGTCGGAAACCGTAAGAACAGCAATCCGGACAGGGATGAACTCTTTGTTTTCGTCAATATTCGTCATGCAGTTCAGGCCCTTTCCATAGTAGAAAACCGAACCATCGGTGGCAAAGACAGGCCATCGTTGATCCAGACTAAAACTCCCGAAGCAGTGGCCTTCGAGTCCAAAACCCGAAGCTCACCGCCCGCAAACCAACAGACCAGTCCATTCTTCGCGGAACATTCTTGGGCCTTGTTCAAGTCAAATAGAAGGAAATGCGGCAGAAGTGAGCACTTGGTAGGGTAAACAAACTTTGACAAAAACGCAGGCAAAGTGTCAGGTCCGGTCATAAGCTAACCTCAAACCAATTCGGGCGAGGCCCTAAATTGGCCACTTGTGTTCGTCCGATCGCACCACGAAAACCCCAGCTGTCGTGTATGTGGCCACAGAAAACAAAGTCTGGCTGAACCCGTTCAATTGCATCTCGTATCGCGGTGGACCCGACTGAAATACCCTGCGATGTAACATCGCCACAACCTTTGGGTGGAGAATGCACAATCAATAAGTCTGCTGTTTCGCAACGATTTAACAACTCTAACGCTTCGGCTTCAGTCATGTCGCAAGACCAATCACCAAATGGCGTAACCGGTACGCCATAGCCCAAACCGAACACGCGAAGCCCATCAATCGTCATTCCAGAGCCATGTAGCACATGGACACCTTCTGGCACGGCATCAGTCAGTTCTTCGGCGCTTTCAGCATTGCCTGGCACAAGGACCAGCGGAACGGATATGCCCGACAGCATCTTCATCGCCTCATCCAAACCACTTCGTGCATTACAATAGTCGCCAGCTCCGATTACCAGATCGGCTTCCGCACTTGCTGCAACTAGGTCGGCAGCACGATTGCGGGCAAGATGCAGATCGGAAAACGCTAAAACCCTCATTTGTCAGTTCTCAGCCATGACTTCAGCTCCAGCAGGTCTGCCCACGCCTGTTTCTTCATTTGTGGTTGACGCAGCAAATAGGCCGGATGGAACATAGGCAGGACCGGCAGGTCAAATGCCTGATTCCATTGTCCCCGTAACCGGGTAATCCCTCTTTTGCCCAGAACGGCCTGACAGCTGATATTGCCCATCACAACCAAGACCTTCGGTTTGGCTAACGCAACGTGCCTTTCCAGAAATGGTCCCATCATGCCTATCTCTTCAGGTTTGGGGTCACGATTTTGCGGCGGCCGCCAAGGTAGAACGTTAGTAATATACACGTTCTTCGTCCGATTCAGATCTATGGCAGCCAGCATCCGGTCCAATAATTGCCCGGCGCGGCCTACAAAAGGCTTACCCTCGCGATCTTCGTCACGACCCGGAGCTTCACCGATAATCATAACCGGTGAGCACGGGGTTCCGTCTGCAAAAACAAGTTGACGCGCACCGCGTTTCAGTTCGCACAGATCAAACGCCTCCATCGCAGCCCGTAAATCTGAAAGCGTCCCAGCGGAGGTTGCAGCCTGCTGAGCAACTAAAGCTGCGTCTAACGATTCAGACTTCACAGGTGTGGCAGGTTTCGCGGTAGGTTTTTTAGACTTTGGTCCAGTATCCGGAAGCGCATAACGATCCACTGGCGCGTCACCAATCGCCTCGGTTACGCCGAGTTCGATCTGCCATTCCAGCAGAGCCCGCGCGGTGTGAATGTCCAAGCCCGATTCCATGGAACTAATTTACCCTCCTTTGGGCTGAGGGAAAGCGAATAGAACTTGATATACGAACGGTACGCACAGACGATGCACGCATCCATGTTGTTGACCTTGCGATTCCTTCTGATCGGACTGATCCTTGCCTCGTTGGCAAGCGGCCCAGCCTCGGCCACATTTCACGACAGACCTGGCCAATGCAGAGGCGGCCAAATCAAATGCGGCGCTCGCTGCTGCTCAGCCGGGCAAAGATGCAGCTTTGACGGCCACTGTATACAACCCGGCGGGAATTATTGTGGCGGCGGACGATCCTGTGGCCCATTTGAACGCTGCGTAGCAGGCGGAACCCGCTGTGCGCCAATAGGAGCTAATAAATGTGTCTCGCGACTTGATTGTCCGGGCGGAAGCTTCTGCAACGCTCGTGGCGAATGTGAACGCACATCGCCCGAATTCGACCCCACTCCGCCGACCAGGTGCGATGATGGGCTTACATGTGCGCCGGGCTCAGCTTGCTTGCCCGGTGGGGGATGTTCGCGCCCGGGCTGGTTCCTGTGCGAGGAAACCGGATCGCAATGCAGGCCGGGTTTCAAGTGTTCGCAACACCAAGGATGTGTTCCAATGAAAGCAATCGATTGTGGATATGGCAAATGGTGCAAGCCCGGCGAGCAATGTTTGCCCGAAGGTGGTTGCACTAAACTACCTGAAGGCACCGAACCTTAGGTTGCCAGGTGCCTTGCAGCTTCATATAAGCGGCCCGATTGTCAGACAGGAGCCAGCCCATGAGTTTCGCCCATCGTCACCTACTTGGCATCGAACATCTGTCGCAATCCGATATTACCGCTATTCTAGATCTGGCCGAAAAATACGTGGACCTGAACCGTCGCTCAGCCAAGCACTCTGATGTACTTTCAGGTCTTACCCAGATCAACATGTTCTTTGAAAACTCAACCCGAACCCAAGCCAGTTTTGAACTGGCTGGTAAGCGGTTGGGCGCAGACGTCATGAATATGGCGATGCAGGCAAGTTCGATCAAAAAAGGCGAAACGCTGATCGACACGGCGATGACCTTAAACGCAATGCACCCAGATTTGCTGGTTGTAAGGCATCCCCATTCCGGCGCGGTCGACTTGCTGGCGCAAAAGGTAAATTGCGCAGTTCTGAACGCAGGTGATGGTCGGCACGAACACCCTACTCAGGCGTTGCTTGACGCATTGACCATTCGCCGCGCCAAAGGTCGGTTGCACAGGTTGAACATCGCTATCTGCGGTGATGTCGCCCACAGCCGCGTGGCACGGTCAAACCTGATTTTACTTGGCAAAATGGAGAACCGCATCAGGCTGATTGGCCCTCCTACTTTAGTGCCCGCACAATTCGCCGAATTCGGTGCGGAAATCTACGACGACATGAACGAAGGCCTAAGGGAAGTTGATGTTGTGATGATGTTGCGCCTGCAACGAGAGAGGATGGATGGTGGGTTTATCCCTTCGGAACGGGAATACTATCACCGCTATGGTCTTGATGCTGCCAAGCTGGCACTGGCCAAACCCAAAGCCATAGTTATGCACCCAGGGCCGATGAACCGAGGTGTCGAGATTGACGGAACGCTGGCAGACGACATCAATAGGTCTGTTATCCAGGAACAAGTCGAAATGGGCGTCGCAGTTCGTATGGCCGCGATGGAACTTCTGGCCCGCAACCTTACCGAGGCCGCATGAACGATCTGAACATAGCACCCTACGAACGCGGCGTACTGCGCCTGTTTCACTTGGACATGCGTCCCGAAGAAGCGAAGTTTCTGCGAGAACCAGGCGCGGTCGACCAGGTTCTTGGTGTGACAGGGCTTGACGCAGAACAGATCGACATATTCCCGGTCTCAGATCTCGAGGATTTGGGCCTATATGGCTATTTGCACGACGGCTGCGGTATTTCAGACGACCAACTGAACCGAGAAAAGCTGGATGCCATTGAAGGTTGGGTTTTGGTCGTGCGGAGCGCCGCCTTTCGCGGTCGTGAGGCAACGCTGACGCTCGATCCAAGGGTTCGTTTGGTTGACCTGTTTACCGAGGCGGTCACAAACTGGTCCGGCGGGAAAATCGAAACTGAGAGCGCCTTGCCATTCTCTGGGCATCAGATTTTGGAACAAGACACTAATCCGCGCAGAATTGGGTCAGCCATTTTAGCTGTGGCATTTGTAACTGTCATAGGAGGCTTACTTTGGATGATCCTGTAACTTTCGCACCGAGCAAGGCGGCCTATATTCGTACCAACGCGTGGCTTGCGGCCGGGGCCATGGCTGGCGCAATGATTGTGTTGTGGGTGATTGGTAATCCCTACGTCTGGACAGGCGCTCCCGCGGGCCTTGCCGCAGTCACTGTTCGCGCCTGGTATCTGGCCTCGGAGGAATTGGCCACCAGTTGGCAGATGACGGATACTGCCCTTACAGGTCCTGGCCCCCGCAAAGTCCCGCTAATCCAGATTGCAGCGGTCAACAAGATGGGCAGCTTTGTTCAGATCGTTACCAATGGTGGTGAAAAACACCTGATCAAGTACCAATCTGACCCCGCAGCAACGAAAGCCGCGATCGAAAGGGCAATGGCATGAGCACCATAACCTTCACAAATGCCCGCTTGATTGATCCGGAAAGCAGTGAGGACTTTATCGGATGGCTGCAAATCGCTGAAGGTCACATCGCCGCGAGGGGAGAGGGAACTCCACCTGTTTCCGACGAACAAACAATTGACTGTGGCGGTCAGTGCCTCGGGCCTGGTATCGTCGATATTGGCGTCAAAGTGTGCGAACCGGGCGAGCGACACAAGGAAAGCTATAAGTCCGCTGGGCTCGCAGCAGCTGCAGGCGGTGTGACTACCATAGTCACGCGCCCTGACACTTCTCCAGCTATCGATACACCCGAAAGTCTGGAATTTGTCACTCGCCGTGCGCAGGCCGATACTCCTGTCAACGTGCTTCCCATGGCTGCCCTAACCAAGGGTCGGGAAGGGCGCGAGATGACCGAAATCGGATTTCTGCAAGATGCTGGCGCCGTCGCGTTCACAGATTGCGATCATGTCGTCGTCAACACCAAGGTCTTCTCGCGTGCGCTGACCTACGCGAAATCCTGCGGAGCATTAGTGATTGCTCACCCACAAGAACCCGGTCTGAGCGGCGGTGCAGCAGCGACCAGCGGAAAGTTTGCCGCGCTGCGCGGTCTGCCGGCCGTGTCCCCAATGGCCGAGCGAATGGGGCTGGACCGAGACATCGCTTTGTTGGAAATGACCGGGGCCGCGTATCATGCCGATCAGATCACCACAGCGCGCGCCCTACCCGCTCTGGAACGAGCAAAGCGAAACGGGTTGGACATAACGGCAGGAACGTCAATTCATCATCTAACGTTGAATGAGATTGACGTGGCCGACTACCGTACGTTCTTTAAGGTAAAGCCACCACTGCGTTCGGAGGATGACCGTTTAGCAGTTATAGAAGCCGTTCGGACTGGTTTAATAGACACTATCAGTTCAATGCACACGCCTCAGGACGAAGAAAGCAAACGTCTTCCATTTGAAGAGGCCGCGTCGGGCGCGGTCGCGCTTGAAACTCTATTGCCCGCAGCGTTGAGGCTGTATCACGCGGAGCAATTGGACCTGCCATCTTTGTTCAGGGCCATGGCCCTGAATCCTGCCAAACGACTGGGGCTTAATAGTGGTCGATTGGCAATAGGTGCTCCGGCCGATCTGGTGTTATTTGATCCCGACGTTCCTTTTGTTCTGGACCGCTTCACTCTCAAATCAAAATCTCAGAATACTCCATTTGACGGGCAAAGATTGCAGGGTAAGGTCACCGCAACTTACGTCGCTGGCGAACAAGTCTACCGGAGAACCTGATGCCGATCTTTGATAGTACAACAACTCAGCTCATTCTTTGGGCTGCGCTGGGGTATCTTATGGGTTCTATACCGTTTGGTATGATCATTGCCCGTGCGATGGGTCTAGGGAACTTGCGCAATATCGGTTCAGGAAACATCGGTGCAACCAACGTTTTACGAACCGGAAACAAGGCCGCAGCCGCGTTAACCCTTCTTATGGACGCGGCGAAGGGTGCGGCGGCGGTTCTTTTGGCTCGTTCCTTGGCTGGAGAGGATGCGGCGCAAGCTGCCGCACTTGCGGTTTTTCTGGGTCATTGTTTTCCGGCCTGGCTTGGGTTCAAGGGCGGAAAAGGCGTGGCAACCTTTCTAGGGCTATGGCTGGCACTAGACTGGCGCGTCGGGGTTTGTTGCTGCCTGACTTGGCTTGTCGCAGCAGCAATATGGAGAATTTCGTCTTTGGGCGCACTTGTTGCGGCGGCTTTGTCGACCACGTGGGTAGTGATACTGACAGACGGCTCCACCTTCATACTGGGCGTTATTCTGACCCTGTTAGTATATTGGCGGCACAGTGCCAATCTGGCTCGTATTCGCGCTGGAACCGAGCCTAAAATCGGAAAGTCCTGACTGCGCTGGGTCTTTAAAAAATCTGTGCTTTCTCTGCATTTTTGAACAGCTGCCCTTAGTACCTGCACAATCACGATTGATTGCTTTGAACGTGAACTCGGCGTTTCCCAACTCGGATGGCGTGACCTTCAATTACAGGAGGCACAGACAACTTAATCTGGGTCGTCTAAGCAAAATTTGGATGCTTGAAAACGATCCGTGCTCGAAGGATGAAAACATGAACAGGATCAGATCCATCATTAGCGGCGTTGCACTTTCAGTCGCCATCGCAAGCTCGGCATTGGCGGCCGGCGTAGAACTTAACACAAGTACGACTGGGCTGGCACTTCAGGGCTATGACCCCGTCGCATACTTCACCGAAGGTCTACCCACCAAGGGTGATTGGCAGATAACCACATTGCACAACGACGCAACCTATCGCTTTGCCAACGAAGACAACAAGACTGCGTTTGAGGCAAATCCGGAGGCGTACCTACCGGCCTACGGAGGCTATTGCGCGTTCGGAGCCGCGATGGGTTTCAAGTTTGACGGCGACCCCAACTATTGGAAGATCGTGGACAACAAGCTGTATCTGAACCTGTCCGAAGGCATCCAGAAACGTTGGGAGGGTGACATTCCCGGATTTATCGAACAGGCCAGCAACAACTGGGAAACGATTGCTGACAAAACCCCGGCGGAGTTACAGCAGTAATAAAGCGCTGAGAGTGCGAAAATCTTGGCGGCAGGAATCCTGCCGCCAAATTTGTTTGTGCTTCAACTACAAATGGTGCCGATAGTTTCTGTCGCTGAAGGTAGACGCGTATCGGTCATACTAAATCGAATATAAGTAAATCTATGGTTCTAAAATTGTACTGCCGGTGGTTTGCCGCGCTTCAAGTGCGCGATGCGCGTTGGCGACATCCTCTAATGGGAATTGCTGATCAACGTGTATCTTGACTTCTTTGCCCTCAACCTTGCCAAACAACCTCCTCGCCATGGCCTGACAGACACTGGGGTCCGAGATATGCGTAAATAAAGTCGGTCGTGTCAGCCGAAGCGATCCTTTTTGCGCCAAAACCCCTATGTCCAAGGGCGGCACTGGCCCAGAAGCATTGCCGAAGGAAATCATCATACCCAGCGGCTTGAGGCAATCCAAAGATCGCTCAAACGTGTCCGCACCCACGGAATCCATCACAACATCGACGCCTTTCCCGTCGGTGATTTCCAAAACACGCGCAACAAAGTCCTCGGTACGGTAGTTTATGCAATGGGCCGCACCATTGAATTGCGCGAGGCTGCATTTCTCATCCGTACCAGCGGTGCCTACCAGCGTGATCCCTTCAGACTTGGCCCATTGGCAGGCGATCAGGCCCACTCCGCCCGCCGCAGCATGAAACAGAACCGTATCCCCGCGCTTCAACGGAGTGGTCCGATGGAACAAATATTCCACGGTCATCCCTTTTAGCATCATCGCAGCCGCGGTTCGGAAAGAGATGCTTTCAGGCAATGGACAGACTTGCGCTGCTGGCATCACTCGAGCCTGTGCATATGCACCCGGAGGGGCACTGGCATAAGCCGCCCTTTGTCCCTGACTCAAATGAGTGACACCCTCACCCACGGCTTCGATAACACCGGCGGCCTCCATCCCCAAAGCATGAGGCAATGCCAACGGATAAAGACCGCTGCGCTGGTATACGTCTATGAAGTTCAGTCCGCAGGCCTGATGCCGGATGCGAACCTCTCCCGGACCCGGATCGCCAACATGGCGTTCTTCGATCCGCAGAACTTCGGGACCGCCGGTTTCGTGAATAACTACGGTCTTTGCCGTCAGCTGCATGGTGACCTCCCTCTGTTATAGAGCAAAGCTATCACGCCCGAACGATAGGGCAATCCATTCAATCCGCAGGCTCGGAAAGACATAAACGCCATAATGTGGTATAATTCACTTAGGCGTTGAAGGATCATTCGGTCCGGACACCCAAAAAACCGGATGCATCCTTACGCGCCAAAGCGCTGTGGAGGGGATGATCATGGGCAAAACAATCGGAAATCCAATCAGTTGGGCCGCTAGAAATCTTGGTGCGACCAGTTCACATATTGCGGAAAGCCTTTCCAGGGTAGGCAGTTCGGACACTCAACAACTTCCTATGGTTAAAAGGCTTACTATTCAGGATCTGCGCGACTGTCTTCGCGCTGGTTATCGGGACTTCCTCGAAACCCGCGCCGACGCAATCTTTGTCGTGCTAATTTACCCAATTGCAGGTATGTTGATGTTCGGTTTCGGACTAAACATGAACATGATCCCGCTTCTGGCACCGCTGATCGCTGGATTTGCACTGATAGGGCCAGTGGCCGCCGTTGGGCTGTATGAAATTAGCCGGAAAAGAGAGTCGGGAGGCGAAGTTCATTGGCTAGACGCCTTTGGAGTATTTCGCTCGCCCTCGTTTGGCGCAATTCTGGCATTGGGGTTTTACCTGATAGTTCTTTTTTTGATCTGGCTAATGGTGGCACAAAGTCTCTATTCACAAACACTTGGGCCCGATTCGCCCGTTTCTTTCGGTGCCTTTGTGACTGAGGTTTTCACCACAAGCGCTGGCTGGGTTATGATTATACTGGGAACTGCGATCGGGTTTGTTTTCGCGCTTGTGGCACTTGCTATTAGTGTTGTCAGCTTCCCCTTGTTGCTGGACAAGAAAGTCGGGCTACCGATCGCAGTGGTGACCTCAGTTCGGGTCCTGCGAGAAAATCCGGGCGTAATACTTACGTGGGGTTTCATAGTCGCGGCCTTGCTGCTGCTTGGTGCTATTCCGCTGCTGCTTGGCCTGATCATCGTAATGCCGGTACTTGGCCATGCCACCTGGCATCTGTACCGGCGTGCCATAGCGTGACCATTGGTCCGGGCCTTTAGTCTGCAACCTTAAGAACGATCTTTCCGATGTGGCCCGAACTTTCCATTCGCGTGTGCGCCGACGCGGCGTCCGTCAGATCAAACTCGCTATCCATAACTGGAGCGACTTTCCCGGCCTCGAGCAACGGCCAAACAGCCTCAAGCAAATCTTGCGCAATAAGCGCCTTGGCCAGATTACTTTGCGGTCGTAACGTACTCCCGGTTAAAGTCAGACGCTTGACCATCATAAGCGCAAAGTTGACCTCAACTGTTGGTCCTTGAAGGAAAGCGATCTGGACCAGACGGCCATCTTCGGCCAAAGCTTTGAGGTTTCGGGGTATGTAATCCCCACCAACCATGTCGAGGATCAAATTTGCGCCGCCTTCAGTGCGCATGACGGCAACAAAGTCTTCATCTTTGTAATTTATCACTTTTTCGGCTCCGAGGCTGACACAGGCGGCACATTTTTCGTCTGATCCTGCTGTGGCAAAAACCCGGGCGCCGAACGCGTGTGCCAGTTGGATTGCCGTTGTTCCAATCCCGCTGGAGCCGCCATGAACCAGAAACCTTTCACCGGCCTTCAACCCTCCTCGAGTGAACACATTAGACCATACAGTAAAGAAGGTCTCAGGCAAGCAAGCAGCTTCTTTTAGGCCCATCCCAGACGGCACAGGCAGACAATGCGCTGCCGGTGTCGCAACGTACTCTGCGTATCCGCCACCGGGTAACAACGCGCAGACTTGATCGCCAACCGCCAAACCTTCAACACCTTCACCAACAGAAACAATTTCGCCGGATGCCTCAAGGCCCGGCAAGTCGCTTGCACCCGGCGGCGGATCATAGGCCCCTGCCCGTTGCAGGGCATCAGGGCGATTAACGCCGGCGTAGGCGACCTTGATGACAACCTGACCGTGTCCAGGTTTCGGAACCGGACGTTCGGTCAGTTGCAAAACATCCGGGCCACCAGGTGTCGTTATTTCAACGGCGCGCATCATCTGTGTCATCTGCCAATCTCCTTTGCCGATTGCCTAACAGGCATCAGGCTAAAGGCCCAGTCGCAAGTTCAGATTACTTTCGGGGGTTAAGCAAACCGGGAAGGTCAGCCCGCATCCGAACCGGTGCCTTAATTTGTCCAGCCAGCCAGTTGGGGATAGACAGTAAGGGTTTCAAGAGCGGGTTCCCGTTAACTTGCGCCTTGAGCTTTTCAAACTGCATTACACCCTCTATGCGGCGATCAAGAAATTCCCACGTTTTTTGATTGTCTGGACTGTCATCCCCCAACCAATACAACAGGGTCGAGGAATAAACACCGGACAAAGTCGCGCGTTTGGTATACCAGTTCACATCGTCTGAGGTGTCACCAAGCGCATCCCAAATCTGATCGCATGTGCCCCAAATCGCCTTCGCTCCGTCCGCTGCATACATCGGCAGAGCAAACAGAGTGACCCCCCGGCGAACCGCCTCTTTATCGTGTACGGCTTGCAAACGAAACCTAACTGCTGCTGCAATTTTTTCGCGGAACTTCAGCCCACTTAAATCTTCGGACTTTATCCGCTCCAACATTTCTGCATCACCGCGCGCGTGGAACGCCAATGCCAACTCCACTGCGCCGCGAGGACAAATGATACGAGCCATGCCTTCATCCAGACCGCAATCGACGACTGCGGCGCGAAAGCTCACCTCGGACCAGCCGTCAAATGGCACATGGTCCAGAATAGCATCCAACAGCTGTTGCTTCGTGTCTTCGTAAGTCACTGTCATTGCGTTTCTCCGATTCTGGCCCAGTACTAGACAAGATAGGTGCGCTTTGCTATACGGCCACCTCCTGCAAATCCTTGCAACTCTATCTAGAAAGGTGGTGACAACCACATGCAGGTTAGTGTTCGCGACAACAATGTCGATCAGGCGCTTCGTGCCCTGAAGAAAAAGCTGCAGCGCGAAGGCGTGTTCCGTGAAATGAAGCTTAAGCAACATTTCGAGAAGCCGTCGGAAAAGAAAGCGCGCGAGAAAGCTGAAGCGATCCGCCGTGCCCGCAAACTGGCACGTAAGAAAGCCCAGCGCGAAGGTCTGCTCTGAGATCTGCGTCTCGTCCAGCTTTGGATGACACAATTTGACGACCCCCGAGGCGGCGCCCGGGGGTTTGTCGTTTTTGGATCAGACGTTATTCGCCGATAGGCCGTGGGTTGCTTGCGGTAATTTGCCGACCGCGCGCTGGACCGTTTGGACCGGCATATTACAGCCAACCGAATCATCCAAGCCAGCACCACCTTGCCAATACCTGATCTGATTGCGCCGGACGCTTTTCTACCAACCAAAATCCCTCTGTAACTGGTCGCGTCCGAAAGGACGTGAACAAACGGAGGCATAAATGTCGACAGCAAGTACAATCGAGTGGGAAATGCTGGCGCTGATTAACCAAGAGCGCGAATCCCGCGGATTGGATCCACTGCTAATGGAAACCCAACTGAATGATTCATCAGAGGATCACAGCGCCTGGATGCTGGATACGGACAGATTTAGCCACACAGGTGAAGACGGATCATCCGCAACCCAGCGGATGCGGGCAGCTGGATTCGATTTTGAAGGCAGTTGGCGGTCAGGCGAGAATATCGCGTGGCAATCCGAACGCGGCGCGCCTGGTATCAGCGATGATGTTGCACAACTGCATGAGAATTTGATGAGCAGCCCGGGTCACCGTGCTAACATACTCAACCCTGATTTCAGGTATATTGGCATCGGCATCGAGACCGGTGATATGCGGGGCTACGACGCGGTCATGGTTACTCAGAACTTCGCCACGACCAGCGCTCCGGTTCTGCTGGATCAAGGCCTGGCTTTTGTAGAACCTATCCCGACCCAACCTGCAGAAGAATCTCTGCAACCTGTCGAGGAAGAAACCGTCGAACCGATCGAAGACGATTATCAAACCGCCGAAGAAGTTACTGCGGAACCAGTGGAAGAAATTGACCCGCCCACTCAAGAAACCGTTGTGACACCGGTTGAAGACAACGACGAAACCGTTGAAGAAAACGTCGCAGAGCCTGACGGAAGCGAATACGAAAAAATCGAAGAGGAAATCGCCGAGCCGGTTGAAAGCGGCGAAAAACCTGTCGAGGAAAATGTTGCGGAACCGTTAGAAAGCAGAGACGAAACAGTCACGGAAGACATCGTTGAACCGGTCGAAAGCAAAGACGAGCCATACGAAAAAGCAGTCGTGGAATCTGATGTCACTGACATCAAAGAATTTGACGTGCAGGCCTTTTTGGTTGAGGTCGAAGAAATGGTGAACACCTTGAAGGCTCGCTTCGATCAGTTCGATTGGAATACGTCAAAGTGGGCTCAACCTGAGTCCAAGTCGAATGATTTCGACTTTGCATTCAGCCTTGGCTCTGACGAAGAAGAGACATTCGCCGAAGAAGAAGGCGCAATCGATGAGTCAAGTCAGGATTTCGACTGCACTGCAACATATGAAGTAAACTGGGCCTTTGATTTCGGGTGATCGAAATTTGGATACGGGGCTCCGTGTCCCGTATCCAATATCTGCCTGATTCAATAAATCTTGGGCACATGCAACTCGTCTGGCAAAATACGGCGCTCGTATTCGGGGTTATAACGACGATCAGGAAGCGTTACCTTTTCCTGCGGAACATCATCATAAGGTATTTTGGTCAAAAGGTGCTCGATACAATTCAGGCGCTCACGTTTCTTGTCGTTTCCTTCCACGATATACCAAGGCGCTTCGGGAATGTTGGTGCGGAAGAACATATCTTCCTTGGCCTTCGTATACGCCTCCCAACGAATTCTAGACTCCAAATCCATAGGCGACAGCTTCCATTGCTTCATAGGATCATGAATCCGCATCAAGAACCGCAATTGCTGTTCCTCATCCGTGATTGAAAACCAGTACTTTAACAAAATAATTCCTGAACGAACCAGCATACGTTCAAATTCAGGAACGTCTTGAAAAAACTGTTCGACCTGACTTTCGCTTGCAAATCCCATAACCCGCTCGACACCCGCTCGGTTATACCATGAACGATCGAACAGAACGATTTCGCCAGCTGCGGGTAAGTGCGGGACATAGCGCTGAAAATACCATTGGCTTTGTTCGCGGCGGCTTGGTGCGGGCAAGGCGACCACTCGGGCGACTCGCGGATTCAGACGTTGAGTAATCCGCTTGATCACACCGCCCTTGCCGGCACTGTCGCGACCCTCAAACAGGATGCACACCTTGGCACCTGTATGCTGAACCCAATCCTGAACTCTGATCAATTCAGCCTGCAGACGCAGAAGATTGCGGAAATACAGCTTTCGGTCCAGCATATCTGGATGCTGTTCGCGATAGATTTTTCGGATCTCCATTGAAAGCATCGGCTCATTGAATTCGATCTCGAAATCTTCGTCGAGCGTGTCTTCCAGTTCAGCTTCCAACCAGTCCTGCGCAGCGTCATTAATGTCGTGTGCCAAGGTCTGCTCCTTATAATTCTTCGGGTCCGGACCGTATCGGCGCTGTGTAAACGACATATGTCGTCAAGGACGCGATTTCGCCAAAAAGTCGCTGCCCTTTGGCAATGCAACCTAAAGCGCCAGACTTTAAATGTGGCCCGTTCGGCAATAGGATACAAGCGCGAGAATTGACGCAACCAGAACCTCCGGGACGTCGCTAATCCAAACAGCTGAATTTGTGTGCACCTATCAATTTGGGAGATGAATCCGAAGACTTTTGGCGCTTTAAAGGTCACACCGGAAGTGCGGTCGTTTTGAATACAGTTCGCAACGCAAAAGAACTCTGCATTTGGGCCACGCCGGGTAGGCGAGACAGGTATTGGCGGTGAATACGTGCGAAATCTTCTGTATTTTCCGCAACAACCTTCAGAATGTAATCCGCTGTGCCAGCCATCAGATGGCATTCCAATACGTCCGGGATCCGGGCTACGGCCTTTTCAAAGGCGTTCAGGACTTCTTCGGCTTGTCCCTGCAGCGTGATTTCAACGAAAACCGTTGTCGGGACATTCATTTTGCGGGCGTCCAGCAGGGCGACGTAGTCCTTTATATAGCCTTCTGCCTCCAGACGTTGCACTCTGCGGTGGCAGGCCGAAGGCGAAAGGTTTGCCTGATCCGACAACTCGGAATTGGACATCCGCCCTTTGCGCTGCAGCGCGGTTAGAATCTTACGATCGGTTGCATCCAAACTCATTTGCGCACGTCTATTGCATGACTTGGCCTTATTGTCGAATAAATTCCCGCGTTTTTTGATTTTCACAAGCAGGGTTTCACAAAAATTGCGCTCAATTTTGCACATAATTTAGGCAGTTCATGTATGGAGAACCTCAATGAAGATCGGTTGCCCCAAAGAAATCAAACCTCAGGAGTTCCGTGTAGGAATGACCCCGAACGCAGCTGGCGAAGCCGTGGCACACGGGCATGAGGTCATCATCGAAACCAATGCTGGAACAGGTTCCGGCTTTGAAAACGAAGCATATGTCGCGGCCGGCGCTCGAATAGTCGACACCGCGGAAGAGGTTTTCGCAACGGCCGACATGATCGTGAAGGTCAAGGAACCACAGGCGGTCGAACGCAAAATGCTACGCGAAGGTCAATTGCTGTTTACGTACCTACATTTAGCGCCTGATCCTGATCAGACCCACGATCTGTTGGAGTCAGGCTGCACCGCGATTGCTTATGAAACCGTCACCGATGCCAACGGAGGACTGCCGCTGCTGGCGCCAATGTCCGAAGTTGCAGGCCGCCTTGCGCCACAGGTCGGATCGTGGACACTGCAAAAGGCCAATGGCGGTCGCGGTGTGCTGATGGGCGGCGTGCCTGGTGTGGGCCCGGCCAAGATCGTCGTCATTGGGGGCGGAGTTGTAGGCACTCACGCCGCTAAAATCGCTGCAGGCATGGGCGCAGACGTCACCGTGCTGGATCGATCCCTGCCGCGCCTGCGTTATCTGGACGACGTATTCGGCGGAACGTTCAAGAACCAGTATTCAACCGCGGGCGCAACTGCCGAACTGATTCAGGATGCCGAAATGGTAATTGGCGCGGTGCTTATCCCGGGGGCGGCTGCTCCCAAGTTAGTGACCCGCGCACAGCTGTCGACAATGAAACCCGGCGCGGTTTTGGTTGATGTAGCAATAGACCAAGGCGGTTGCTTTGAAACCTCAAAGGCAACCACGCATGCGGACCCGATCTATGAAGTGGACGGGATTATGCATTATTGCGTCGCCAATATGCCCGGCGCGGTCGCGAGAACGTCAACCATTGCTCTTGGAAACGCCACTATGCCATTTCTTTTGGCCCTGGCAGACAAGGGTTGGAAAGAGGCATGTCAAGACGATCCGCACCTGTTGGCAGGTTTGAACATCCACGCGGGCCAACTGACCTATTACGCTGTTGGCAAGGCTCTTGGGATCGACGTCGTCTCTCCGTCAGTTGTCATTAAATCCTAGCTAAATTTACCGTTTATGGCACGGTTTGGAAAAGTCTTCTGTCTAATCAAAAAAGGTGCCGCGCGAATCGCGCGGCACTTTTCGTTTTGAAGTACTGCCATTTCACACTTCTGGACACAGGGTCCATGGCTTTCAGCCCTGCCTTTGGATCTCCACCGAATGCGGGTATGGGATCGAAACTCCCTTTGCGTCAAAGGCTTCTTTGATGGTTTTTGTCAGTTCGAATTTGACGTCCCAATAATCATCTGCCGCGCACCAAAGACGCGCCGTCAGGTCGACCGAACTGTCACCCAGATTCGTCACCCTTACCCAAGGCTCCGGATCGCCCAGAATGCGCTCATCGGCTTTTGCTACGTCCAAAATAATCTGCATTGCATCATCTGCGCTGTCACCATAATCGATGCCAAACACCAGATCGACGCGTCGAGTATCGTGAGCTGAATAGTTTGTAATAACCGACCCCCATGCCTGACCATTCGGCACGATGATTTGAACATTGTCCGGGGTAACAAGCTCTGTCGTGAAAAGGTTCAGGTCTTTGACCGTCCCAGCAGTTCCACCAATATCAACGTATTGCCCCAGTTTGTATGGCCGGAAAACAACCAACATCACGCCCGCGGCAAGATCGCTGAGTGTCCCTTGAAGGGCAAGACCGATCGCCAACGATGCAGCACCCAGAATAGCGACAATGCTGGTAGCCTGAATGCCAAAGATCCCTAATACTGCAACGAACACAATCGCCAAAAGCACCCATTTGACCAGGCTGGCAACGAAATTTCCAAGTGTCGGGTCGATATGTGGTGTCGCGTTTATCCGACGGCGGACCACACCGCTTATCGCTCCGGCCAAAATCCAGCCGAGCACCAATACAATCAGGGCTTTGATCGCGTTCATAATCAATGGACCGAACGCGCCCACCTGTGTTGCAACTTCTTCCACGCGCATCTCCTTTTCGACAGCATACCCGGGCATCTAGCGCGGGGATCATAAGTGAGTTTGTTCCAAAGTTCTTGTTGGGTCTAGGGGCCGGGTTGCATGGTTTTCCCCCCAAGTGTTCCCCTGCAAACATCTGCTGACCTTTTACGCACAGTTCCGGAACTGACAAGGTGACGTGGTTTTGTCAAAGTGCCCATGAGTTGCACGAGAAAGGAACCTCCGATGCTGGATGTAAGCTCATTCCTGATCATGTCAAAATGGCCCCCGCAATGGCCTGAAAGGATTCAGCTATATTCGTTCCCAACGCCAAACGGCATAAAGGTGTCAATTATGTTGGAAGAGACCGGGCTTGCCTATGAACCGCATCTGGTCACTCTTGCTGATGCGGATGTCAAAAGCCCCGAATTCCTATCGCTCAACCCCAACAACAAAATTCCGGCAATCGTTGATCCAGACGGACCCGATGGTCAGCCAATTGGGCTATTCGAAAGTGGAGCGATACTACTTTATCTCGCAGAAAAAAGCGGCACACTCCTTGGGCGGTCACCGTCTGAACGACATCGCATCACCCAGTGGCTGATGTTCCAAATGGGTGGTATTGGCCCGATGCTGGGTCAACTTGGATATTTTCATAAATTTGCCGGCAGTGAAATCGAAGATCCTCGTCCGCGCGCGCGTTATCGTGACGAAGCCAAACGTTTGCTGAACGTTTTGAATACACAGCTTGACGGCCAGGATTGGATCGCCGGGGACTATTCAATAGCAGACATTGCCATTGCATCATGGTTAACCGCGCTGGATTTTTATGGCACCAAAGACGTCGTGGGGTGGGATGAGTTTACCAACCTTCCGATCTATCTTGACCGTTTCCTTGCCAGGCCTGCGGTTCAGAAAGGCAGGTCGATACCGGCACGCGACTAGTTTGTAAATCAACGCGAACGGCTCAAAATATCCGTTCGCGATCTTTGCATTTGGCTAATCAGACAATTTTCCGGTTAAAACATATCGCAGAATCTCAACTACCTGTCCTGGTTCTTCCGCAACAGCCAAAGCAGCGGCATCCACCTCTTTCAGCGCATGCTGATGATCGGGACCGTGCAACACGATGATCGATTTGCCCAAAGCCGAGGCATAACCCGCGTCAAATGCCGCGTTCCATTGTTTGTATTTGTCGCCAAAACGAACAACAACGACATCAGAATCCAAGATCCCTTTTCGGGTACGAATTGCGTTGAGCATGGCACCTTTGTGGTCGTGCCAGTATTTGTTTGGCTCGCCTCCCAAAATGGCTACGCCGCAATCATCGCTTGCACCATGATCAGTCACTGGGCTGCTAAAAGTTACCTCTAAGCCACGTGCGCCATCGATAATCTGTTCGCGCCAATCGGTGTGTATTTCTCCGGAAAGGTAAACCTTCAGCATGTCTTTCTCCTTTTCAGGTAACCAAAGTAGATAAATGGCTCTCGCCTTACCAAAGTGATCACACCATGGGCGAAGCGACTCTAGCCGCGCAGAACGCCGCCTGTTGCCTTAGCGACTTTTTCGACAATTTTCGCGCTGACCGCTTCGATATCCTGATCTTTCAAGGTCGCTTCTGAAGGTTGAAGACGCACTGTAATGGCCAGAGATTTCTTGCCGTCGCCTACATTGCCGCCGATGAACTCGTCAAAGACGCGCACATTATCAATCAGAACCTTGTCAGCACCCGCCGCTGCATTGACAAGTGTCAATGCCTCAACCTGCGCGTCGACCACGAACGCAAAATCACGTTCGACCGCCTGCAGGTCCCGCAGTTCTAAAGCCGACCGCGTTGCACCGGATTTACGCGGCATAGGAACTTCTTGCGGCCATACGACAAATGCCATCGCCGGTCCTTTGACGTCCATCGCCTGCAAAACGCGTGGGTGCAACTCACCAAACACACCCAGCACTTTTTTGGGTCCTAAACAGATTTTTCCGTGCCGCCCCGGATGCCACCAAGAATTTGCTCCACGCATGATCTGAACTTTTTCAGGCGCTCCGATAGCCGCAAGAACTGCTTCGGCGTCAGCCTTGGCGTCAAACACGTCCACCGAGCGAGACGCTCTGTGCACATCTTTAGGACCACTATTTCCAACCAGAAGACCGGCGATTTGTGTCGTTTGATCGCCAGGCTCGCCATCGTGAAAAACCGGGCCCACCTCGAACAAAGCCAAGTCGGAATAACCGCGAGCCTGGTTTCGGGCGGCAGCCTGAAGCAACCCGGGCAACAGATCCGGGCGCATGTGGCTCATTTCCGACGAGATCGGGTTTTCCAGCATGGTGGTATCATCGCCGCCGCCAAACAGCGCGGCCGAAGCCTGATCAATGAAAGTGTAGGAAACACACTCATTGTAACCTAGCGCCGCACACGTGCGCCGCGCCATAGACTGGCGCCGTTGAGACGGGGTCATAACCGGCTTGGGTATCCCGCTATTGGCACGCGACAATGGCTTGCCTTGAAGTTTGGTCAGCGATGCGATCCGGGCGACCTCTTCCACCAAATCGGCTTCACCCATGATATCCGGACGCCAGCTTGGAACTTTGGCCATTTCACCGTCCAACTGAAATCCAAGGCGGGTCAAGGTTTGACGCTGTTCGCTTTCCGGGATGTCCATGCCTACCAGAGATTGCACACGCGCAGCATCCAGCCGGTAAGAACGTGCGTGATCCGGCGCCTTGCCTGCCTCGACCACGTTCGAAGCCTCTCCTCCGCAGATATCAAGGATCATCTGAGTGGCATGTTCCAGCCCTTCCAGAGTGTATTCTGGGTCGACGCCACGTTCAAACCTATAACGCGCGTCCGAGTTGATCTTAAGCGCTCGCCCGGTCAGGGCAATCTGTACGTGATCCCAAAAAGCACTTTCCAGAAATACATTCACTGTATCTGCGGTACAGCCGGTTTCCTCTCCTCCCATGACGCCCGCTATTGATTCCGGCCCATTGTCGTCGGAAATCAGCATCATTCCGGGCTGAATAGTGTATTCTTTTTCATCCAGCGCAACCAACTTCTCGCCGCCTTTGGCGCGATGCACGCGCAGATTTCCTTGAACTTTGTCTGCATCAAAAACATGCAAAGGGCGGTTATGATCAAACGTCATGTAGTTGGTGATATCCACCAAAGCCGAGATCGGACGCAACCCGATCGCCTTCAACTGGTCTTGCAACCATTGTGGACTGGGACCATTTTTGACACCTTTGATCAAACGCCCGGTGAAATGAGGGCATCCGTCCAACGTGTCGTCATCAATCGTCACCTTGATTGGGCTTTCAAAATCTCCGGGTACAGGCGCAAAATCCCGTTCTTTGAGCTTACCGATGCCACGAGCAGCCAGATCGCGTGCTATCCCAGCAACGCCCAATGCATCCGGGCGGTTAGGTGTGATAGCGATTTCAATCATTGGATCAACTTTGGCCGGGTCATTCTCGGCCAGCCAGTCGACGAACTTGTCTCCGACCTTGCCCGTGGGCAGTTCTATGATACCGTCATGTTCGTCTGAAAGCTCCAGCTCCCGCTCGGATGCCATCATACCAAAGCTTTCGACGCCGCGGATCTTGCCCACATTGATCGTCAAGTCCAGACCGGGGATGTACATGCCAGGCTTGCAGACAACTACGGTAATTCCCTCGCGTGCGTTCGGTGCGCCGCAGATGATTTGCAGGTCGCCTTCGTCAGTTTCAACCGTGCAAACGCGCAGCTTGTCTGCGTCTGGGTGCTTTTCAGCATGCTTGACGCGACCCAGCGTAAATCCTTTAAGGCGGTCCGCCGGGTTCACGATCTCTTCGACCTCGAGGCCGAGATCGGTTAGCGTTTCGGCAATCTCGTCTACTGACGCGTCGGTTTCGAGGTGATCTTTCAGCCAAGACAGAGTGAATTTCATTGCGCGGAGCCTTTTTTGGCAAACATCCAGTCGGCCAAGGCAATGGCAAAGATTGGGCCAAGGTGCAAGCGTTGCGCGTTACGGATAGGTGGGGTTGCGGCCCAAAAGTTCGTCTAACTGCCGACCGATCCAGCCGTGAGGGATAAAATGCCCGCCCGGATGCGTGTCCAGCACCACCTGCCCCTGTGCGCAATCGCTCCATTCTATCCGGCTGAGCGTCAGGAATGGCTCGACGCTCCAGTCGCCCCTCGGCGTCG
The DNA here is from genome assembly GCF_059612885.1 of Ruegeria sp. YKSD179. NCBI lineage: Bacteria > Pseudomonadati > Pseudomonadota > Alphaproteobacteria > Rhodobacterales > Roseobacteraceae > Ruegeria > Ruegeria sp. YKSD179. Next base: position 42,453 of record NZ_JBXWRL010000024.1, read on the forward strand.
CTGTCCGGCAATCAAAAGCCTCGCGCCATAGCGCAACCGGATAGGTCTTGTCGCCATTCGGACCTATAGGAAAATCCATGACTGTGTCGCTTAGCCCGTGCACGTGGCGCACTTCGCGCGGGGCTTGCGGGCAGTCTTCGGTCTGCCGGATCGAACCAGCAACAGCCAGCAATGCTGCAGTGCCGTCACCCGACTGGCAGGCATAGCGCCACGCCATAGCGCCGCCGTAGGAATAGCCGGACACATAGATGCGCTTAGGATCCACTGGATAGCGTTTGGCCACATCCTCCAAAACCCGGTTCGCAAAGGCCACATCGTCGGATTCAGAGGTCCAGAAATCCCAAGTTTTGCGCTGACCGTTCGGCGCCACCAACAACACGCCCCTCAGCTTGGTCGCGCCAGCGATCCGCGAGTGATTTACCACCACATCGCCCTGCCGTGCCCAACCGTGAAAATGCAGCAACACTGGCAAAGTCGTTTCGCCGTCCCAGCCATCCGGTTCAAGTACATGGTACGAGCGGTCGCCAAGGTCGCATGCCACATCGCTGTGGCAGTCAATTGCTGCGGCTTGTAGTGGGAAGAGGAACAACAGGCAGGTCAGAATCCGGAACATAAGCTAGAGTCTACAAAACCTGCGCCTCAAGTCACGTCACAACCCCGTGGGAGGTCGCCATAAGCCGCTCGATCTGGCTATTAATCAGTTTTGAATTGGCAGCGTCTTTTGGATGTCTTCTACTAATAAAGCCGTCTTATTAAATACGTCTCGGCGCATTTCCGTCAGCGCCGCAGCAAGCAAGTTTTAAAATTTTTTCATGTCGCGCTGAGCGCTCGGACTCGACGTATCTGCGGCATACTCTGCGAATTCATTGACACTTTTCAAAACCTGATCGGAAGCTAGCAAAGACAATTCCATCCTGAGCGAATTGTAGGTTTCTAGTCCACCATCACTGTTTAACTGCATAAAGGACCGCATGAAGTTTAGATAAAGCTCGCGTTTCTTTGACACTAGGTCAGCTTCTCGATCCAGTCGTTTTTGCACTCTGTAAGTAATTGTGGCTCCGACTACCGCTATCAGCGCCACAAAAAGAGTCACCAAGCTCGAAAGGTTGTCGGAATTCAGGAGATTCGGGACATTACTCACCTACTCAAACCACCATGCAGGTTCGGCATATCCAGCGCGGCAAACCCATAGTGGCGCAGCCAGCGCAGGTCTGAATCAAAGAACGCCCGCAGATCAGGGATGCCGTATTTCAGCATCGCCAGACGGTCGATGCCGATGCCGAAGGCAAAGCCCTGATAGACCTCGGGGTCGATCCCACCAGCGGCGATCACCTTGGGGTGGACCATGCCCGACCCCAGAATCTCCATCCAGTCGTCGCCCTCACCGATCTTTAGCTGACCGTTATCCCAGGAACATCGGATGTCGACCTCGGCCGAGGGCTCGGTGAACGGGAAGTGTGAGGCGCGGAAGCGCAGTTCGACGTCGTCGACCTCGAAGAAGGCCTTCACGAACTCTTCCAGAACCCACTTCAGGTTCGCCATCGAGATGTCTTTGTCCAAGGCCAACCCCTCGACCTGATGGAACATCGGCGTGTGGGTCTGGTCATAATCGGCGCGGTAGACGCCGCCCGGGCAGATCACGCGGATCGGTGCGCCCTGCAGCTCCATCGAGCGGATTTGAACCGGCGAGGTATGTGTGCGCAGCACATGCGGCGGGCGGTTATCCCCTTTGGCCCGATGCATATAGAACGTATCCATCTCGGCCCGAGCGGGGTGGTGGCCGGGGATATTCAAAGCGTCAAAATTATGCCAATCAGTTTCGATCCGCGGCCCTTCGGCCACTGAAAACCCCAACTCGGCGAAAATTGCTGTCAATTCTTCGGTGGCCTGACTAACAGGGTGGATTGAACCCTGACGGCGCGGACGCGATGGCAAGGTGACATCCAGCCATTCCGTACGCAGCCGCTCATCCAGAGCGGCATCCGCAAGTGCCGCCTTCTTAGCGGTAAGAGCCGAGTTGATCTCATCCTTGAGGGCGTTTAGTGCGGGTCCTGCAATCTGGCGCTCCTCGGGGGTCATTTTACCCAATTCGCGCATCTTCAGCGCAACTTCACCCTTTTTCCCGACGGCGGCGACGCGGATCGCCTCGAGCGTGTTTTCGTCGCCCGCTTCGGCGATCTGCCCCAGATATTTTGCCTTGAGATCGTCCATGACGCTTTCCGAAACTTGCCCTGAATTCTGTTCAAGTCCTGCTATCACAGCAGTCCGCGAAAGCAAGAGGGCGTGGATCAGATCGCCCGCAGCATTGCCGCCTGTGCGCCGCACCGTACCGGGCGGACAGTCTGGCCATAACCTGCCGGATGATTCTGCAATTCAGGGAACAACAAAAAAAGCTCGCGCGCTGCGTCTTGATCAAGACTGGATAACGCCTGTGCGCCCGGAAAGAAACTTTCCGAAATCAAACCAGATGTTGATACCAACTGATGCCGATCGAAAAACAAATGGACATAATGCACGATATCGCAGGGCGCTGATGTGACAGTCACTCCGTCAACCAATGACTTAGCGGGAACCGGAACCTCATCTTCGCCGAACAGCAATTGAGCTTGCCAACCCGTCACAAGAAGCCGGTGCTGAGGTGAAACGTAAACATCAGCATCGGCACTCAGCGCCCCTGCGTGGATACAGATGGGTGCAAGCCTGCCGTGCCCCTTAACCGTACGTCCCCCGGCCCAAAGGATCGGACAGGGACCATCATCGATCGTTAATACAGCGTCACCCGGTCTAAGCGTCTCCGCCCGCCGCGGGCCCTCCGGAGTATCAACCAGCGTTCCGGCCACAAAACAGGGTGCACCACTGTCGCCAGGTGAAAGATCTCCATAAACCAGCGAATCCGGGTTTGGCTGGTTGAACTGCAACGTAGTCGTTGTTTGGTTCGGCCCCACCAAAACCAGCAGATTGACCGAAGTTTCACCTGCCGCAAGTCCGTTTTGCGCCACGATATTCTGCGTACCGCCGCCAATATCGTAAAAATCGATAACCTCGCCCGTCGAGGTATTTGTTAGCGCGTAAGCTTCGTAATTGTTGGGGCCACCACCATTGGGGTCCGTCAGAAGGATAGGGAAATCATCTGCCGATATAACGAAAACCTGTTCGTTGTTGTCCGGGTCGATCAAGACTTGGACCGAGGGGTCAGTCAATGGGATTTCGATACCGACCTGACCGTTGGCCTGGTAGAACGACACGGTAAAATCCGCCGGATCCTCACCCGGACGAAGTGAGACTTCCAAAAACTCGGAAACGCCTGTCTGAGCGGCATAAGCGTTCGAGTAATGTAGTTCGCTGATACGGGCCATTTCGTTTTCACAGTCAGAAAATTTGGCCCAACACTACGCGAAAACGCCCTGCTGATGGCAAGGGTGTAATTAAACGAATAGCAAATGCTTTCCCAACTGCAACACAACCCTATACAGCACTGCGGCGTCAGTAGCTGAATTCGGGATAAATTCTGGTCAGATCGCTTTGCCATTCACCGTAATACTTGTCCAGCAATTCGTCGGCAGGCACTTTCCCGGATTCGATACTGTCGTTGAGCGCGTTCAGAAAATGTGTCTCATCCTGAACGAGACCTCCGGCGCCCGGCCGGGCGCGGGCAGCCAATCCGGAACTCGCGATCGCAACCACCTCGCGCGCCAAATCATGCATATTAATTTTGCCCACCTGCGCCTGCAAACCGTTCTTTGCGGCTTCGACTCTCAGAGTTTCGCGTGTCTCGGCATCCCAATCCTTTACCAGATCCCATGCGGCATCCAGCGCGCCCTGATCATACGTCAGGCCCACCCAGAACGCCGGCAAAGCGCACAGACGCCGCCAGGGACCACCATCAGCTCCGCGCATTTCCATGAATTTCTTGATCCGCGCTTCGGGGAATGCCGTCGTCAGGTGGTCAGCCCAATCACTCAGTGTTGGTGTCTCACCGGGCAGAGCCGGCAGTTTACCCTGAAGAAAGTCGCGAAAAGACATGCCGAGCGCATCAATGTACTTTCCATTGCGGTAAACAAAATACATTGGCACATCGAGCGCGTACTGAACGTATCGTTCGAATCCAAAACCTTCTTCAAACACGAAAGGCAACATCCCGGTTCGCGCATCATCCAAATGCCGCCAAATGTAGCTGCGCCAGCTTTTCTGCCCATTGGGCTTGCCTTCGAAAAATGGTGAGTTCGCAAATAACGCCGTAGCGACGGGTTGCAACGCCAGCGCAACGCGAAGCTTTTGCACCATGTCCGCTTCGGATCCAAAATCGATATTGACCTGAACTGTGCAAGTCCGCCGCATCATGGCCCGGCCCATCGTTCCGACCTTTTCCATGTAGTCGTTCATTAGCCGATAACGCCCTTTAGGCATCAATGGCATGTCTTCATGTGTCCATATCGGAGCCGCACCAAGACCTATGAATCCAACGCCAATTTTATCCGCAATGTCTTTCACATCGCGCAGATGCGCGTTCACCTCGTCACAGGTTTCGTGGATCGTTTCAAGCGGCGCGCCTGATAGTTCCAGTTGACCGCCCGGCTCAAGCGAAACGTTCGCCCCGTCTTTTTCCAGGCCAATCAGTTTGCCGCCTTCTTCAACAGGCGCCCAACCGTGCAAATCACGCAGGCCTTGCAAAACCGCCAGAATTGAGCGTTCACCTTCATAAGGCAGAGGTTTCAACGTGTCCTTGCAGTAGCCAAATTTTTCATGCTCGGTGCCAATACGCCAATCCACTTTGGGTTTACAGCCGGCTTCCAGATATTCGGCCAGTTGCTCATGGCGTTCGATCGGTCCGCCGCCGGACTGAGGGATAGACATGAACCGTGCTCCGATCTTGCTGCGTCAGTCGTGTTGGCCAGTGGTTATCCTAAACCGCGGCAGTGTCAATGCAGCCGAACATGCAAGGGGCGCGATGGGCGTCGTTCCCAAATGACGACCGGGTGTTCAGAACCGCCGTTTAGTTCCGACAGCATATGCTCGGTTTTTAGTCCCGGCAGACTGGAAAACACGTCAAACAACGCTTCGGCCCCTTCCGCATTCACTGGAATGTGAAGCGTGGGTTGGCCGGGCTGATCCAGAACCCAAAGTGCCGGATTGGAAGTAGGGTCCAATGCCAAACGTTCGATTTCCTGCGTGGCGACGATACCGCCGTCGAGGGGACCGAAATATGTTATCTGGCCCTCGTCAATGGTCACCACACCCGGCCCGCCGGCTCCTGTGCGAAAACGGACGCGTTGAACTCCGATAACGGCAAGAGCTATGGAAATGGCGATCAGGACCCAGCCCAACCAACCCAACAACCCACCGGGACCGCTAATCCAGCTTAAGCCTATTAAAAAAACAAAGAGCGCCGTTAACACTTCGCGCCAGCGCCAAAGGGCCCACTTGGCTTCGGGTCTGATGAAACTCACTGCTCAACTCCGGTATAAGGTGCCTTGATGGCTTCAAATCTCATTGGCGTCAGATCGTATACCAAATGCCGTTCAACAAGACCCGCTTCGCGTGATATTTTGGCCTGCCAGATCGCTCCTTTTTCGGCCCATTGAATTTTGTTTTCAAAAAAGTCCGCCCACTCCCACCCATTCAAATCAGCAATATTCTCTTCACCAGGAGCGATCAAAGCATAACTGCTTGAGATCATTGCCCTGTTCTTGCGGCCCAGTGAAAAACTCTGGCGCAAGGCAAATCCAGAGGAAAGCTCGAGCTGCAGAACCGTCTCGTATCGCGCACCTTCAATACGGTTCCAGCCTCGCCGTTCCAATCGGGATGCAGCCAGATCCCCCATGTGAAATCCATCGGTAGACTGCGGATAAGCATCAATCGGGGCCGGGACAAGTCCATCGGGCAGATGATCTTCCGCAGCTGCCCCATTACGCCACAGCGCACCCTCATCCGTGAATGCACCACCGCCGAACCAACTGTCCTCCTGCGGCCAGAACGCGATGGCCGCCAACCATGGTGTTCTGGATACTGCGGTCCAACACCTGGAACCATGGCAAGCAAAGTAAACAAGATGCTTGCCGTCGGGGGACAGGTCGCACCGATATTCATGGATACGCCCGTTGATCCATCGACCCAATTCTACCTTGTTCCTGCGCCGATCCCAAGACAACGCCGCAACCTGAGCTGAAGGTCCTCGGCGCAGTATAACCGCGTTGTCAGACTGCGTAGCCGTCAAAACATGAAGCCTGGGTGGGGGAGTCAAGTCCAATCCCCCAATACCTGTTGCCACATGGTCAATGCAGCGACTGCCGCGGTATCCGCACGCAAGACACGCGGCCCAAGGCTAACTACGTGGGCAAAGGGTAACGCCGCCAGCCGCGCGCGTTCACGTTCAGAAAACCCCCCCTCCGGGCCGATCAGAATGGCCCAAGGACGACCTTTCTCTGTAGCAGTTAGATGCAAGGCCGCACCTGCTTCGGCCTCATCACAGAACATCAATTGGCGATTTTCGGGCCAAGAGTCCAAAACCGAATCAAGACGTTTCAGGTCAACGACCTCTGGCACAAAAGTCCCACCACATTGTTCCGCAGCCTCGATTGCATGGGATTGTAAACGATCTTGGCGAATGCGCTCGGAATTGGTGAATTGCGTCTGCACCGGCACGATCCGCGCCGCGCCCATTTCCGCCGCCTTTTCAACGATGAAATCGGTACGTGCCTTTTTGATTGGCGCAAACAAGAACCATAGATCGGGCGGCAATTGAAGTTGCTTGGTCTGCTTTAAGCAGATCAGAACGCCCCCTTTTTTGCCGGCTTCGACAATCTCGGCCATCCATTCACCATCGCGACCGTTGAACAGGGCAACTGGGCCACCAAGGGACAGCCGCATCACCCCGAACAGGTAATGCGCCTGGTCACGCGTCAAAGGAACCGATTGCCCCTGACCCAAAGGGTGATCTACATACAATCTGATTTTTGCGTTCATGGGACCTTACATATGCAAGGCAATGCGCCAACACCAGACGGTCAAGTTGCCGATGCCGTCACGGGAAACTGGGTGGATACCCACGCTCCGGCCTTTGCGCGCCCTTACTTGCGTTTGTCTCGGGCTGATCGACCTATTGGCACCTGGCTGCTGCTGATCCCCTGCTGGTGGGGATTAGCATTGGCAATCCTCAGCCGTGGAGACGCGCGTTGGAGCGACCTTTGGATTGCGGCAGGTTGCGCTATTGGAGCGTTCTTGATGCGAGGGGCCGGTTGCACTTGGAACGACATAACGGACCGTGACATCGACGCCCGGGTCGAGCGGACACTGTCACGACCGATCCCTTCGGGCCAGGTCAGTGTGCGGCAGGCGATAATTTGGATGGTACTTCAATGTTTGTTTGCACTGGCAATTCTGTTGACTTTCAACCGCGCAGCCATCGCAATGGGTGTACTGTCCTTGCTGCCCGTGACCATCTATCCGTTTGCCAAACGATTCACTTGGTGGCCGCAGGTGTTTCTTGGATTAGCTTTCAACTGGGGCGTTCTGCTGACCTGGGCCGCCCATACAGGGACTATAGGTTGGCCTGCAATCACCCTTTACTTGTCAGGAATCGCGTGGACCCTGTTTTATGATACGATCTACGCTCATCAGGACGCTGAAGACGATGAATTGATTGGTGTGAAATCCACCGCTCGCCTGTTTGGCGTCGATACAGCCAGATGGCTCAAGTATTTTCTGGTTCTTACCGTAAGTCTGATGGCACTTGCCATTATCGACGCTGCATTGCCGCGGGCCTCGCTACTTGCTTTGGCGGTCGCGCTGGCAGGGCCGTGGGCAATGGGGTGGCATATGGCGTGGCAACTGCGCGGTCTGGACACTGAAGACAACGCGAAATTATTGCAATTATTTCGCGCCAACCGGGACACCGGCCTTATTCCGCTTATCTTCCTTTGCGTCGCACTATTGCTCTGATTGAACCTCCGGCCCGGGGTCTGTATGAGTCCGATGCCAGACGACCGAGGAGTCACAATTCACCCCATGCGCCTGCCATACGCAATCGCCGTTGCCGTGTTTTTTGTCATATCAGCCATGATATCCGTTGTGGGTGCAGGCTTGGCTGTCACACGGATCGAAGACGCCTCTGAACTGGCTGTACGCCGGGCGCTGGACCTGCAGGGTCATGACTGGGCCGAAGTGCAATCGGACGGTTTGCGTGTTGTTTTGACAGGAACGGCCCCAACGGAAGCGACCCGGTTCAACGCGCTGACTGCAGCCGGAACCGAGGTCGACACTTCGCGCGTGATCGACGAAATGGAAGTTGCACCGACAGCCAATCTGAACCCGCCCCGATTCTCGGCCGAGATCTTGCGCAACGATAATGGAATTTCGTTGATTGGTTTGATCCCCGCAAGCGAGGACCGCGGCGCTCTGATCGACAACCTAAAACGCTTGAACCCCGGTGTTAGCGTTTCGGACCTTATGGAAACCGCGGATTACCCCGAACCAAAGGGGTGGGATGACGCAGTAACTTTTGCTGTCGCGGCGCTATCAAAACTGCCTAGGTCCAAGATTTCTGCAAGCCCCGGGTTGGTCCGGATCACCGCGATTACTGATAGCCAACAGGAAAAAGAACGGTTGGAACAGGAGCTGACCCGTGCTGCGCCACCCAGCCTGCGTATTGGGCTATCTATTTCCGCACCGAGGCCGGTCATAACTCCGTTCACTTTGCGCTATCTGATCAACGAAGCAGGAGGGCAGTTCGACGCTTGTTCTGCCCAAGACGAAACAGCGCGCGCCAGTATATTAGAGGCGGCCAAGAAAGCTGGTTTAACGGGACCACACGACTGCACGATTGGATTGGGCGTACCCTCTCCGCGATGGGCCAGCGCCGCTCAGCTAAGCATTCGCGCACTTTCCGAATTGGGGCGCGGATCCGTTACTCTTTCTGACGCAGACGTCACACTGGTGGCCGCACAGGATACCGACCCCGCCCTTTTTGATCGCGTGGTCGGAGAACTTGAAACAGCATTGCCAGACGTATTTGTTCTTCATGCCGTTCTGACCGAACCGGAAACTCAGGAACAGAGTGGCCCAGTCGAGTTTACCGCGACGCGCAGTCCCGAAGGCCTTGTGCAATTGCGCGGGCGTCTTGAAGATGAAGCCTTGCGGGACATGGTCGACAGCTTTGCAAAAGCGGCATTTGGGTCCAACCAAGTATACACCGCGACCCGTTTAGTGTCTGACCTGCCGGAAGACTGGTCCGTACGAGTACTGGCCGGACTTGATGCACTGTCACAGCTGAATAACGGAGCATTAACAGTGACCCCCGACTATGTCGAACTTTCGGGCATAACCCACGATCCCCAAGCAAAAGCCCGGATCGCAGGGCAACTATCAGAACAGCTGGGCGATGCACAGGATTTCAACCTGCTAATTGCCTATCAGGCACCGCCTGAACCGGAAGACGCTCTGCCCGACCCTGAGCAGTGCGAAGAGCAGATAGCGGAAATTCAATCCGCCAGCAAAATCGCGTTCGAACCCGGGTCGGCCACAATTGCCGCAGAGTCGCGTGACACAGTGAACCAGATTGCCGATATCCTGCGAGAGTGCGGACCGATAAGGATGGAAATCCAAGGTCATACCGACAGTCAGGGTCGCGAAGAGATGAACCTTCAGCTCAGCCAGTCCCGCGCGCAATCCATTCTGACGGAACTAAGAGGGCGGCGAATCCCAACGTCCAGTTATACTGCGGTGGGTTATGGCGAAACGCAGCCCATTGCCGATAACGACACAGAAGAGGGTCGAGAAGAAAACCGACGGATTGAATTCCGGCTTGTTCGCCCTGAACCCGGTACAAACAATGAATCTGGACTAGAGGCATTGGAATCCGAACTTGAAGCGATAGAAGCCGAACCAACGGACGATGCAACGCCCGACGCGGAAACAGGGAATCTGCAAGTTGAACCGAACTGAATTCATAATAGCCACTGCCATTATCTTGTTCGCGGCCTTTTGCATGGGATGGTTCGCCAACTGGCTGGCCCATCGTCTGTCGCGTGTCCGCCAAAGCGATGTGGCCGATTTGGATCGCATGAGCCAAGAGCTGCATGAAGCCGAAGAGACGCGGGATCAGGCAATTACTTACCTTCAGCAGCGTGAGGCCGAACTTACGAACCAACTGACCCAGACTGAGGCGGAACTGACCGCTGCGATGGACGGACTTCGCGCTGCGCGTCAAGAGGCCGATGAACTGCGCGGGCGGATCAGAGACTCGGACTAAACGCTCGCGCGATATGTTTTACGACGCTACCAGCGGCCCAAAGCGTTTTCATCCTCATCCCTGGCTGCGACCCATTCCGCACCCGACCTGGTGATTTCCTTTTTCCAGAAAGGCGCACGGGATTTAAGATAATCCATCAGAAACTCTGCTGCCTCGAACGCATCTTTGCGATGCGGCGCCGCGGTGGCGACCATCATGATCCGCTCTCCTGGCTCAAGACGCCCATGCCTGTGGATCACCAGCACGTCGCCTAAGGACCATCTTTTCTGCGCCTCCTGAGCGATCTTCGTCAAGGCCCTTTCAGTCATGCCGGGATAATGCTCAATTTCCATTACATCCAAATCGCCGGTTGCAAGATCGCGCACCACACCTGTGAATGTAACGATAGCTCCATGCGCAACGTTACCCCGGGCGAATGAATTAGCCTCGGCCCCCAGATCAAATTGTTCTTCCTGAACCGCGATACGCATTTGGTCATCCACCAGTCATTGGCGGAAAAAAAGCCACTTCGCGCACACCGGAAAGCGGTGCATCGAAGTCAGCCAACTCCTGATCAAGTGCCACGCGCAAAGCTGAGATATCCGCGAATGCGGCGGCGTAGCGATCTTCGCGCTCACTTAGCTCTGCCACCAATTCCGCGACCGTGGCAGCCCTGGTCTCCACCCGTTCTTTTGGAATTCCGATGCGTTCGCGAACCCAAGCGAAATACAGCACATCCATCCACTAGCTCTCCTTCAGATGAGGCATGGCTTTACGTAGGTAGTCATAACCCGTGATCAATGTCAGCGCAGCGGCAATCCACAACAGCCACAGCCCGACCTGTCCGGACCAGTACATTCCACTGAGGTGCCAGCGTAAATTGTTCACATCCTCAACTTGTCCGGCGATAACTTGTTCGACCAAATCAGCATCCATGCCGTAGGTCGCCATCACTGCATAGTGTTCAAAAATACCCTGTGAGAACATTATTGCGATGGCAACCATCTGCGCGGTTGTTTTCCATTTTGCCAGTTTCGTGACTTTCAATGTTCCGGCCACGTCTCCCAAATACTCGCGCAGGCCAGAAACAAAAACTTCTCGGAATAAGATCACAGTTGCTGGAAGAACCAGCCAAGGTGTCCAATGTTCAGTTGAATAGCCCACTAGGATCATAAGCGCGATTACAACCATCGCCTTATCGGCGATAGGGTCCAACATAGCGCCAATCTTGGTCTCTTGTTTCCAAGCGCGGGCCAGATATCCATCAAACCAGTCGGTGATTGCAGCTGACAAAAACAGGATTAGCGCAAACCAGTCCGCATAGGGGCGAGTGAAGTACAGAAACATCACCGCCAGGCCTGGCGCGGCAAGCAGGCGCAGTATCGTAAGGATATTGGGCAAGTTCCATTTCATGCAGCGGAGCCTACATCGCCGGTTCCGGACAGAAAAGACGGTGCAGCAAAAAACTATACCGATCACATGGGCTTGGTCAAAGCGCCGCAGCTGTCAGGTGCGTTCGAAATTGGACTTGGCCTCCGCCACGATTGGCGTCAGATTGCCGCGTGAATCAGGCCAATGAAGCATCCAAGATGACAGCTCAAGTTCTAACTAATTCCCGATCGAACCTGATTGGCAGTATTTGGATGATTACAGCGATGGCCGGGTTCGCCATTGAAGATGCTTTCCTTAAAGGAATGTCCAAGTCACTGCCTGTTTGGCAAGTTCTGGTTTATTTCGGGTTGGGTGGATCTGCTGTATTCGGCGCGATATCGACGCTGCGAGGTTCGCGACTGTTTCAAAGGGCTGTTCTTTCCCGCCCGATGCTCATCCGAGGGTTTTTTGAGGTTCTCGGTCGGTTGTTCTATGTTCTGGCCGTCGCCTTGACGCCGTTGTCTTCGGCTACTGTGATACTACAAGCCGCACCATTAGTCGTCGTCGCAGGGGCCGCTCTGATTTTTGGCGAAACAGTCGGTTGGCGCCGATGGAGCGCGATCTTTGTCGGCATGGCCGGTGTAATTGTTGTCATCCAACCAACCGGTGACAGCTTCTCAATTCTATCGCTGTTGGCAGTTTTCGGAATGCTGGGTTTGGCCGGTCGAGATCTGGCCAGCCGCGCGGCACCTGCGCAACTGGGAACCGATTTGTTGGGATTTTACGGTTTTCTCAGCGTCATTGTCGCCGGGTTTTTCTATCGCTTTGTGGAAGGCGTTCCTGCAGAACCTCTTTCCTCTGATTCCGGTTTTTACCTAGCGGGCGCGGTGATGTTCGGTACAATGGCATATGCGTCTCTGATGAAGGCAATGAGAACGGGCGAAGTGTCGGCGGTGACACCGTTTCGATACTCACGCCTTCTGTTCGGTATCGGTTTGGGCGTGTTTTTGTTCGGCGAGCGATTGGATCAAACTATGTGGATCGGAAGCGCCCTGATCGTAGCCTCGGGTCTCTACATCCTTTGGCGCGGCAGATACCACTAACCTTTTTCATGAAAGAAGTCATAGACCTTTTGCGCAAGGCCTGCTGAAATTCCGTCCACTGCTCTTAAGTCGGCCAGATTGGCGCGGCTGACTGCTTTGGCGCTGCCAAAATGCGCCAGCAGCGCGCGTTTTCGCGCGGCGCCAACCCCGGGTATTTCATCTAACGGGGTGGCACCTACGGCTTTTGACCGCTTGGCGCGATGTGTTCCGATAGCAAAACGGTGGGCCTCATCCCGCAATCGTTGAATAAAATACAGAACAGGATCGTTTCGTTTTAGTGCAAAGGGTCGCTGGCCAAATCGATGGAACTCTTCCTTGCCGTGATCCCGGTCTACACCCTTGGCTACACCGATCATCGGGATGTCTTCCACCCCATGCTGCGCCATGATTTCATGCACTGCACTGACCTGGCCTGCCCCTCCGTCTATCAACAACAGGTCCGGCCAATGACCCTTGTCTCGATCCGGATCTTCTTTCTGAAGGCGTGTAAAGCGGCGCGTCAGAACCTCTTTCATCATTCCAAAGTCGTCGCCTGGTGTCAGGTCGTCACCGCGGATATTGAACTTGCGATAAGAGTTTTTAATAAAGCCCTCAGGGCCGGCCACAATCATACCGCCCACCGCATTGGTGCCCTGGATATGCGAGTTGTCGTACACCTCTATCCGTTCAGGAGGGTTGTCTAGATCGAATGCCTCGGCCAAGCCGCGCAACAGCTTGGCTTGCGTGGCAGTTTCCGACATGCGGCGGGCCAAAGATTCGCGCGCATTTCGCAAGGCTCCAGCGACCAGTTCTTGTTTTTCTCCACGCTGTGGCACTAAAATTTCGACCCTGCGACCAGCTTTTTCAGACAATGCTTCCTGCATGAGGTCTGCGTTCTCGATTGCATCAGACAAGATCAACTGAAGCGGTGGTTCCTTATTGTCGTAGAATTGCCCCAGAAACGCTTCCATGACCTCTGCCGCAGAAACATCTGGCCCGACACGCGGATAAAAATCTCGGTTGCCCCAGTTCTGGTTGGCCCGGATGAAGAAAACTTGTACACAGGCCTGTCCGCTGTCCATGAACAGTCCGATTACATCCGCCTCGGTAACACCGCGCGGATTGATTCCTTGGCTGGTTTGAACTTGCGTTAAAGCCCGAATTCGATCCCGAAGACTGGCAGCACGCTCAAATTCCATCGCCTCGGACGCCGCCATCATCTGTTCGGCCAGCTCTTCCTGAACTTTAGTAGATCGCCCAGACAAGAACCGCTCTGCATCTTTGACACTTTCGCGGTATTCTTTGTCCGAGATCAACCCGACACATGGACCCGAGCACCTCTTGATCTGATAGAGAAGACAGGGCCGCGTACGACTGTCGAACATCGAATCCGAACAGTTTCGCAGCAGAAATGCCTTTTGAAGCTGATTGAGGGTCCGGTTCACAGCACCTGCACTGGCGAAGGGGCCAAAGTAAGCGCCCTTTTCTTTCTTTGCACCCCGGTGCTTTTTTATCTGAGGAAAAGGATGATCCTTGGCCACCAGAATATTTGGAAAGCTTTTGTCATCACGTAGCAGCACGTTGTACTTTGGCTTTAGTTGCTTGATCAGGTTCTGCTCAAGCAACAGAGCTTCGGTTTCAGTGCGGGTAGTCAAGAACATCATCGAGGCTGTAGCGGCGATCATCCTCTCGATCCGACCAGAATGACCTGGACGAGCGTAATTGGATACCCGCGCTTTCAGGTTTCGGGCCTTGCCTACATAAAGGACTCTGCTCTCGCTATCCAACATGCGATAGACGCCAGGCGAACTGTCCAGCGTTTTCACATATCTCTGGATGCAGGCATAACCTGATGGCTGAGTTTCCGAAGTCGATTCGTTCTGGGACGTCATAGTCATGAGATATGATTCTCTGGCAATGGCTGCAATCTTGTGCGCCTTAGATCAAGAGAAAACAAATCCACGGTTTCTGTGGATAACTACGCAGATAAGTTTTTGGGTTTGTCGAAATCCCCTTAAATTACTGTCCTTTCGCTGAACTGCCTAAAAATTGGGCGCTATTTTAACTATTTGAAATTATTGAGTATTTTTTTATGTGTAAAACAAGTATATGAAAAAAAAGACATTTTTGTAACGCAAGTGTAACAAAGCCGCGAGCGGTGCAAAACTTGAAGCGAATATGTCTATTCCACGCCAAGAACATCCGGCGTCTGCCAAACGAGGTGTTGACCGCCATCGACGCATAACAACTGCCCGGTGACCGCATGAGCGTCCAAAAAATACCCCAGTGCCGCGGTAATATCTGAAGGGTTTGCGCCCCGCTCCAAAACCGTATTTTTTCTCTGGGCCTTGAAGTGGGCTTCGCTTTGACGGTGGCCTTGTAAAGTCGGGCCAGGGCCGATCGCATTTACGCGGATCGCAGGTGTGAGTGCCTGAGCGGTCGTGCGCGTCAAAGCCCACAACCCCATTTTGGCGATAGTGTACGTCATGAATTCTGGTGTCAGTTTTCGTACCCGCATGTCGACCATGTTTACGATCAAGCCCGTTGCGACCGGCTCTCCCTCGTTGTCAACAATCGGTTCAAGTCCCTGTTCGGCCATAGACTGTGTCAAAACGAATGGAGCTCTCAGGTTGCTGTCGATATGGCGATCCCAACTGCGGCGTGTTGCAGTGTGAATATTGTCGTATTCAAAAATCGACGCGTTGTTCACCAGGCAGGTTACCGGACCACCCAGCGCCTCTGCGGCACGGGGCAACAGTGAATGGACTTGATTTTCATCCAACAAGTCGGCCTTCAATGCGATCGCGGACCGACCAAGCGCTTTGATCTTGTCGGCGGTATCCTCTGCCGCCTCGCGCGAAGAAGCGTAGTGGATTGCAACGTCATGACCGCGTTCTGCAAGATAAATCGCCATAGAACGACCCAATCGCCGCCCAGCACCAGTTACCAAAGCTTTGGGCATCGTGGCCTCCCTAGGTCAGATCACGCCAGAAGAATGACGACATACACCAAATATAACATCGTCAATACCATGCCCCACACGCGGGTAATGTCCTTTTTGAAGAACACGAATGGTACCAGCAACAGCGACGCACCCAACATCACCCAAAGATCGAACTGCAAAAATTCTGGGTCTACAGGGATGCGACCGAACAAAGTGGCAATGCCGATAATGGCCAATAGATTGAACATGTTCGAACCGATCACATTGCCCAACGCCACGTCCGCCTGCCTGCGCAAAGCAGCCATCACAGTGGTCGCAAGTTCCGGCAACGATGTTCCAACTGCGACCAGTGTCAAACCAATCACAGTTTCGCTCACACCGTATGTGAGAGCTATGACGGTTGCGTTTTCCACCAGCAGATGGGCACCCATCGGTAGTCCGATCAACCCGAGGATCAGGTAGATCGACAGTTTCCAGTAAGGCATATCCGGGTCGGCCTCTTCCAACCCTTCCAATTCTTCTTCAGCAGCACAAGCACTGCGGTGCGCGTGCGCTTCACGAAAAGCGTTTGCAAGAACCAACGCCAAGGCAGCAAGCAGGATTGCCCCGCTGAGCAATGTAAAGACACCAAGAAATGCCAAGGCGATGAACAGAACCGATGCAATCAACATGAATACATAGTTCTTGCGACTGTCACATTCGCTGGTGTGAAGAGTGGCCAGCATGGCCGGAACGCCCAAAACCAAAAGTATGTTTGCCGTGTTCGAACCGACCACGTTACCCAGCGCGATCCCCGGAGCATTTTCTTGAACAGCACTGATGGCAATCAATAGTTCAGGGGCCGACGTGCCAAAGGCCACAATAGTCAAACTTACAATAAGCGCGGGTACACCTAACCTTAGGCTGAGGTTTGCCGCGCCGCGCACCAGCGCGTCTCCGGCCAGTAAAAGGATAAGCAACCCCAGGCCGGAAAGCAGCCACGCCGTCATCCGCGGCCTCCTTTTTCACAGGCGCAAGGGCCTTTACCTATTCGAAAACGGCCGCAGCGCGGACATTTAGCGGATTTCAGGCGGCGTTGTCCGGGAAAGCGAAGCTTGCCGAACATCGCCAGTACCCCCATAGCAATCAGGAAAAGGGTTACGGCCTTGATGATCACGTTACAACCCGAAACGCGCATAGGCTGCGCGCTCCTCAAGGCCGGCAATTGCGTCCTGGGTCAAAGTAGCACCAATGCGCGACCAGATCTGCTTGCGCAGGCCGTAGCGGCGGAATTTTACTTTTTCTCCATAGCGTTCCTGCATTTTCGGCTTCAAATGGGCAATCCCGTCAATCAGGCCCAGTTCCTGCGCCCTGCGAGCCAGCCAAATCTCACCGTCAAACAAATCGGCTTTTCCATCCAGCTTGTCTCCACGACGTGTTTTTACGTGCGTGATAAAGTTTTCGTGGATATCGCCGAGCAAAGTTTTTAGCCGTTCGACATCTTCTTTCTTTTCCGGGGCGAATGGGTCCAACATCGATTTTGACTGACCGGCAGTATGAACCCTGCGTTCTACCCCCTGCCGCGCCAAGAATACATGGGCACCAAAGCCCGCAGAAATAACTCCTATTGAACCAATGACAGAGCAGTCATCGGCCCAGATTTCGTCAGCCGATGCTGCCAACCAATAACCACCTGACGCCGCCACGTCTTCGACAAATGCAAACACTGGAATTTCCAGCTCGTCTGACAGACGCCTGATCCGCGCTCCAATCAGTGAACTTTGAACCGGAGACCCTCCAGGAGAATTGATTTCGAGCGCAACTGCGACTGGTTTACCCTTGCGGAATGCTTTTTCCAGAATTGGGGCCAGCGTCGTGTCGCTCAGAGACGCACGACCGGCCATGCCAATAGCTCCGGACAAACGGATCACGGCCACAAGGGGGGACTTTTTTAGAAAAGGCAGGCTGAACTTCATGGGTGCCGATGTAGAGTGCGCCTCACGCTTAAACAAGGGAACCTGAGGGCCATATCCACGACGAAAACCAATTTAACACATCCGATGGGCAAAAATGCAACGCCCTAACTGCGGATGCGCCAGCCAGTTTTGAAGATCCAGCCAACTATTGCAAGGCACCCACAGGTAAAGGCCAGGATGGCTAGCAAACTGAAAGCGATCGGCACATCCGCCAACCCGTAGAATGACCAACGAAAGCCTGAGATCAGATAAACCACTGGATTGAACAATGTAATGGTCTGCCAAATGGGCGGCAGCATTGAGATTGAATAAAATGTGCCGCCCAGAAAAATCAGCGGCGTGACGACAAGCTGCGGCACCAGCGACATCTGTTCGAAATTGCTGGCCCAAATACCGATAATAAAGCCCAGTAACGAAAAGCTTAAACACGTCAAAATCAGAAACGCTGCCATCGCAAACGGGTGTTCAATACGAATGTCCACGAAAAATGTAGCAGTCACCAAAATCACCAAGCCCACAAATAGGGACTTGGTGGCCGCAGCCCCAACATAGCCGATCACGATTTCGATGAAATTAACAGGTGCCGAGAGCAGTTCATAGATTGTACCCAGAAACTTCGGGAAATAAATCGCGAATGAAGCGTTCGAAATTGCCAGCATTACAACCGACAATATTATCAGCCCGGGAACAATAAACGCGCCATATGGCACGCCTTCGACCTCTTGAATCCGGCTGCCAATGGCGGTTCCGAAAACAACAAAATAGAGAGTTGTAGAAATAACAGGCGACAGAAAACTTTGCGCCAAGGTGCGAAAGAACCTTCCCATTTCAAATCGATAGATTGCGGCAATCGCAGACCAGTTCATTCGGGTTCTCCGGACACCAGGTTGACAAATATCTCCTCGAGGCTCGACTGACGGGTCTGCACGTCCCTCAACACAAGGCCTGCTTGCGCGACGTCGTTCAGCAAGGTTGTGATGCCAGTACGTTCGGCGTTGGTGTCATAGGTAAACACTAGAACATCGCCAGAGCCGTTCAACGAAAGCCGATGGTCAGACAGGCTGTCCGGGATGGAGTCGATGGGCTCGTTCAGCGTCACCTCGATCTGCTTCTTTCCCATCTGAGACATCAGCGTCTCTTTGTCCTGCACCAAAAGCAACTCGCCCTTGTCAATAACGCCAATTCGATCAGCGATAGCTTCGGCCTCTTCGATGTAGTGCGTCGTCAATATGATGGTGACACCAGCCGCTTTCAATTCGGCCACGATCGCCCACATATCCTTTCGCAGTTCTACGTCGACGCCAGCGGTGGGTTCGTCCAGAAACAACACGCGAGGTTCATGCGCCAAGGCTTTGGCAATCAGGACGCGCCGTTTCATACCGCCCGACAGTTCCTTCATTGAACTACGGCGTTTGTCCCATAGCGACAGTTTGCGCAGAATATCTTCAATCTTGGCGTTATCTTTGCCATAACCGAACAACCCGCGTGAAAAACGCACCGTGTTCCAAACCTTTTCGAAGGGTTCGAGCGCGATGTCCTGCGGCACTAATCCAATCATCTGACGCGCTGCTCGGAAATCCGATTGAGTATCGTACCCCCCCACAGTAACAACGCCCGAAGTCGGCGTCGTAATACCACATACTGTTGAAATCAAAGTCGTTTTTCCGGCGCCATTTGGACCTAACAGAGCCAGTATTTCCCCTTCTTTTATGTCCAGTGAAACGCCCTTCAACGCCTCAAAACCGCCCGCATATGATTTGCGCAGATCCTTGATCGACAAAATCGTATTCATGTTCGTCCTCGTTCCGCTGTGCACATTACCGCGACAAATCATGGGCGAACAGATCAAAATCGCACACATGACTGTTCGCAAAGGCTGTAGACTTTTCAATGTACGCTTGCTTTCCGGGTCTTGGAACGAAACCCTACTTTGCGGGAGGGCAGCTATGCTGGATGGATTACGCATTATCGAAATCGAAGGTTTAGGACCTGGCCCGTTCGCTGCCATGCTGTTAGCCGATCTTGGCGCGGACGTGATCACGATACACCGGGCGGGTGGACCTGTGACACCCGCCACACCTGATCGGTCTCTGTTGGATCGGGGAAAACGATCCGTTGAACTGAACCTGAAGGAACAGGGCGATCTTGAAATCGCCCGACGCCTCATCGCCTCTTCCGATGCGCTGATCGAAGGTTTTAGACCTGGCGTAATGGAGAAGTTAGGATTGGGGCCCGAAATGTGCCTGGCCGAAAACCCCAAACTGGTTTACGGGCGTATGACAGGCTGGGGTCAGGACAGCCCAAACTCGGAAACCGCCGGCCACGACCTGAACTATATCGCCCTGTCAGGCGCGCTTTGGTACGCCTCTGCCCCAGGCTCGGTTCCTCAGACCCCTGCAACACTTGTTGGCGACATAGGCGGAGGTGCAATGTATCTGGTTACGGGGATTCTTGCTGCCCTGTTGAATGCCCAGCAGACCGGTCGCGGCACCGTAGTTGACGCAGCCATATATGACGGCTCTGCCCATTTGATGAACTTGCTGATGAGCCTTGGCCAAGTTGGCGGCTTATCAGAGACACGTGGTAATAGCCTTTTGGACGGGCCACATTGGAGCCGTTGTTATACTTGCTCGGATGGCAAGCACATCTCAGTCCAGTGCCTCGAGCCAAAATTCTATGCGGAATTCTTGAAGCTGCTTGATCTTTCTGGTGACCCAAAGTTTCAAAACCAGTTTGACGCGGCACTTTGGCCAGAGTTGACGGAACGCTTGGCCGAACTTTTTTCCACTAAATCGCGCGATCAATGGGCAAAACTGTTTGCTGGCACTGATGCCTGTGTCGCTCCTGTTCTAAGTCCGCAAGAAGCACGGCATCACGAAATGAACCGGGCCCGCGGAACATGGCAAACACTCGATGGCGCACTACAAGCTGCTGCCGCGCCAAGGTTTTCAACGCATAAATGGCAACCGGGGCCAATACCCACCCGTGGCGAACACACGAATGAGATTCTGGCCGATCTCGGCATTGACACCAAGCCCCCAACGAGAACCAATAAATCTGTCTAATTTAGTATAGCGGGTTTACCTGCCGCGTACCGTGTCGATCATCAGCTGCACGTTATCAGGGTCGGCATCCGGCGTAATCCCATGGCCGAGATTAAAAATATGCGGCCCATTGGAAAAAGCTTCGACAATCGCGCGGGTTTCATTGACCAGTGCCTGCCCACCCGTGACCATGTGTGACGAAGCTAGATTTCCTTGAACGCATCCGTCTACTTGAACATGTTTCGCGGCCCAAACAGGCGACACGGAATTATCCAAGGCGACGCAATCAACACCGGTGGCTTGCGCAAAACCCACATAGCCCTCACCCGCCTCGCGAGGAAATCCAATCACGGGAATTCCCGGGTAGCGTTCTTTGATAGCTTTTGTAATGATCCGACAAGGCTCGACCGAATATTTCCGAAATGCTTCCCCTTTGAGAGACCCAGCCCAGCTATCGAATATCTTAACGACTTCCACGCCAGCGTCGATCTGCGCTGACAAATATTCGATGGTGGCAAAGGTGATCCGGTCGAGTAAAGCCTCAAAAAGAGCCGTGTTTTCCTGCCTCAGTGCATGGGCAGGACCTTGATCAGGTGTACCGCGTCCGGCAATCATGTATGTCGCGACCGTCCAAGGCGCGCCAGCGAACCCTATCAGCGTTGTCTCCGGGGGAAGTTCGCGCGTAAGGATGCGAACCGTTTCGTAGATTGGTGAAAGGGTATCGTGAATTTCGCTTGCAGGATTGAGTAAATCAAATTCTGCCTGCCGTGAGATTGTGGACAAGCGCGGTCCTTCGCCCGCAACGAACCAAAGGTCAGCACCCAGCGCCTGCGGCACCAAAAGGATATCAGCGAACAGTATCGCTGCATCGAACCCGTAACGTCGGATAGGTTGTAATGTCACCTCGGCCGCCAGTTCCGGATTGTAACACAGCGATAGGAAATCTCCCGCTTGGGCGCGTGTGGCTCGGTATTCAGGCAGATACCTGCCCGCTTGACGCATCATCCAAATGGGAGGCACATCCTGAACCTTGCCCGCCAACGCCCGCAGCAATTTCTTTTTCTCGGCCATGCATGCCCCCATTCCTCCTACTTGCCGCAACGGGTCCGCCTTCGGCGTCAATTTGTCAAGCGCTGCCCCCATTGTCAGGGCAATGTGACGCGACTAAAGCTGGACTCATGAACCTGACTCTCCCATCACCGGCATCGCCCCTTAAAATCGGAACGCGCGGATCGCCGTTGGCCCTGGCGCAAGCTTATGAGACACGTCAGCGGCTGAAAGATGCCTTTGAATTGCCCGCTGATGCCTTTGAAATCGTGGTAATTAAAACGACGGGCGACAATCGCGCGATGATCGACGCAGACCGCCCATTGAAAGAGATCGGGAACAAGGGTCTATTCACCAAAGAAATCGAAGAGGCGATGCTGTGCGGTGACATAGACATTGCAGTACACTCGACAAAGGACATGCCAGTTGCACAGCCAACGGGGTTGCTGCTGGACACTTATCTTCCACGCGAAGATGTGCGCGATGCATTCATCTCACCGCGATTGGGTGAGATTGGCTCTTTGCCCGAAGGCGCAGTGGTTGGCACGTCTTCACTGCGGCGGCGCGCGCAGATATTGCACCGCCGGCCAGACCTGCGGGTGGTCGAGTTTCGAGGAAATGTTCAAACGCGATTGAAGAAGTTGGCGGAAGGCGTAGCGGATTGCACATTCCTTGCGATGGCCGGACTACGTCGCCTTAAGATGGAGGAGATTCCGGCAACGGCAATTTCTACTGACGAAATGCTGCCTGCCATCGCTCAAGGGGCTATCGGAATCGAACGGCGTCAGGACGATTTTCGCTCTGCAGAAATGCTTCAGTCGATTCACTGCCCTCAGACAGCAGCGCGTCTTTTGGCCGAACGCAACCTGTTGGCCGGGCTGGATGGATCCTGCGAGACGCCAATTGCGGGGCTGGCAGAACTGGACAATGGCCAGATTTACCTGCGTGGCGAGGTTTTGCGCCCAGACGGGTCTGAGGTGATCGCCGATTCTGTTACGGGGCCCACGGAAGACGCCGCCGATCTGGGGCTGGAACTTGCCCAATGGTTGAAGAAAAGAGCCGGCGCCGGATTTTTTGACTGGTTCGAGCGCGAATAATCTAAGTCAATGTGAACTGCTTCACTGCCAGCACTGGTATTGTGATACATTAATAAGGTGTTCCGGCAAGGTGTCAGATCAGTCTCGAATACATCGAATTTTTTACTCGGTTTTGTTTTAGATGGTATTCGAGGGGGCGAGACCGATCCATCTGACCGAATGAAACGGGTCACTGCATCATAAATGCAGTGACCCGTTTGCTTTTTATTAATCAGGACGTTGCGCGTATACCCGCCACTTTGCGTAGGGTGCCGCGATGGCTGAATTCAACGCGTGTCGTCTGTGCATCTGAACGGAAATCTGCCATCCGGCCGGGTAAGGCCCGGTAGAACCTCTTTAAACCAGGTTCGACAATTTCGGACAACGCGGTGCACTCCGCGCAAAGCTCAGAAACTTCATCCTGCGCGTTTCGGTCTCGAATAGCCGCAATCAAATGCTCATGTGCAGTTTGCAGGGTTTGGAATCCTTCGGTTTCTGCAAGAGATTTGTCACCAACCAAAACGAAAACGGGTTCAGGGTCGCTTTTTCCTTTTAGATCGACAAACCCTGCTTCCAGCATGGCGAGATCGAAACGCGCAGCGTTGTTCACCGATGCCGAAACCAAGATGTCATAATCCACGTGTCGGCAATTCTGCTCGATACGGGCAGCCACATTCACAACATCACCGATAACGGTATAGTTGAATCGGCTTCGCGACCCAATATTCCCCACGCAAGCCCAGCCAGTCGCGCACCCGGTCGCAAGTGCAATCGGTTGTCTGTCGCGCATCGCCTCTGACTCGTTGAATTCTGTCAGCGCAGCCCGCATCCGCAGCGCTGCATGCGCCGCCCGACATGGATGATCTTCAACCGGCAGCGGTGCGTTCCAGAAAGCCATGACCGCGTCACCGATGAATTTATCAATTGTTCCACGCTCATGCAGAATCTGATCGCCCAATTGCGAAAACAGCTCGTTCAGCAAAGTGACAAGATCCGTGGCCGACACGGACTCGGACAATGGTGTGAAACCGCGGATATCGCTGAACATCACAGTAATTTCTTGGGTCTCACCACCCAGTTGCAGCCGGTGGCCCGACAGCTCCATCTCGTCTAAAATTTCAGGTGCAACGTAATGAGAAAAAACCTGTCGAATCTCGCGCTTTTCTCGCTCGGTCGAGATGAAAAGGTACCCTGCCAACAACCCAAAATTGGCCATCCCACCCATCAATGGGAATGTCACATCGAATAAAACGAGCTGATTTTGAAATGCCAGCCAGCTGGTTCCAAGAACCACAGCAGCCGCCACTCCCCCCGCGACAAATGATGTAACTGCTCCAAAACTTGACATCACAGCGATTACTATAAGACCCAACAATACGAATGACAGTAACTCCAAAGCGGCAGTAACATCTGATCTGCTTAGCATCTCTCCGGTCAGGATCTGCTCGAGGATTTGGGCATGAATCGAAACCCCCGGCACGGACTCGCCAAGCGATGTTTGGTGCATGTCAAACAGCCCAGCCGCAGATGTACCCACCAAAATAATCCGACCTTCGATTTCTGAGCGCAAATCAGGGTCGTTCGGGTTCTGCATAATGGCATCCGCTGACAGATACAGATCAGGCTGGTCCCGCCTGTACCTAACCCAAACCTCGCCGTTCTCTGTTGTAGGCAGCCGAAAGTCGCCAATCTCAACCGCAAGCACGATACCAGCCTCGTCAGATGAGCCTTCGACCAAAATGTACGGCGCATCCAATGCAATTCTCAGTGCTTCGATGCCCAAACTTGGCAGCGCCCCTTCTGGCCCACCCCACAGCACAGGAACGCTTCTGATAACCCCTGTTCCTCCTAACGGTGACACATTCACACCCCCAATCCCGGCCGCGCTACGGCCCAGCGGGGGGGCAATTGGGGTCCAGTGAGGTACAGAAATCAGTCCTGATGTCGGACTTTCGCCGATCTCTATTATGCCCGCCTTTGCAGTCATTCGGCTTCCTTCGCTGGCATGCCTTGCAGCGGTGCCCATCACGACTGGCCAGTGGGCAACCTCAAGCCCAAACAGAACATCATAGTCAACTTTCTGCGCATGGCGTTCTACCGTTAAAACTCCATCAAGCGCCGGGTCATTAAGCAACCGGGCAGGAGAATACCTGTCAGGCTCGACAAACAGCATATCAAAGGCAATTGCCGCCGCACCGTTTTCTCCAAGGTTCTGGACCATCTGTGCCAATAAGGTTCGCGGCCAAGGCCACTGCCCCCAATTTGCAAGTGACTGTTCGTCAATATCCAAGACCCGAACAGGGAGATCAGGGTTATACTCTCGCGGCGAAATGCGTTGCAAAATATCGAAGTATATCAATCGCGTCATTCGTACCGGATAGGGATCCAAAACTCGAATGAAGCAACCCAGCACGATCAATCCCAGACCGACCAGACGAAATGCGCGTCTGCGGCTTGTTTTTTCTTTGGACTTAACGGTCACTTCAGCCTCCGATTGTGGCAGGTGGCATCAGCGTTCAGGTGCTGCCCTTTTTACCTTTACCCTTCCCATGCCCGGGACCCTTCCCCTTTCCAGGGTTGTCATAGCCGCCGGAGTTGCCGGTTTGCCCCGCTGGATTAGAACCGTCCTGATGGCCCGACCGATTTCTCGCTGCCTCGGGCTCGGGTGCCGGAGGTTCAGACGCGGGCGGTTCGGAAGCCGGCGGTTCTGGGGCAGGAGGTTCTGGGGCTCGAGGCTCAGGAGAAGCAGGTTCAGGAGCAGGGGCTTCACTTGGTGGATCAGATGACACCTCGGCCCGGAAAGCGGCTCTTTGTGG
This sequence comes from Ruegeria sp. YKSD179, assembly GCF_059612885.1. Lineage (NCBI taxonomy): Bacteria > Pseudomonadati > Pseudomonadota > Alphaproteobacteria > Rhodobacterales > Roseobacteraceae > Ruegeria > Ruegeria sp. YKSD179. Next base: position 68,013 of record NZ_JBXWRL010000024.1, read on the forward strand.
GCGTTCGGGTCGCGGTTCTGGGGCGTCAGATTTTTGAACCGGCAGAGGTGCAGATTCCCCAGAACATCCACCAACATCGACCTGCAGAGGTGTCAGCAGGCTTATTTGGGATTGAACAAAAGGAAACCCGTTCTTCAGGGCCAAATCGTATTGGTCAGGATCAGCCGGACGACCCACACTTCCATTCTGGGTGGTCGCAAAAAGGCTGCACTGGCGCCCGGTTGAGCGGCAAGAACCCCGTCGACCGCACATACGCACTGTGCCTTCCAGAACAAGCATGGCGCTTTGAGTTCCTGGTACAATCCACATATCGAATGTCGTTCCACGCACCGCCATCGTGGCCTGAGGCGTCTCTACAGAATAAGCTCTTTTTCGGCTCTTTCCTGAGATAAACCTAAAACTCCCACCTAAGGCCTGCACCGCGAAACTCTTTGCCTTTCGGTTGCTCCGCAACATAGTCACATCCAGAACCATGCGCGCATTCGGTCCGACGGCAATTTTGGTCTCATCCGCGAATATCAACTGAACAACACCAGACCGGTTTGTGGCGATTGTGTCACCCGAGACAACTTCCATGCCTTCGCGCAATGTGATGGTCTTTCCCGAACGAATTACTTCAGCACCTTGCTGGACGCTCAGAACCTTTCCTATTGCGGCCGAAACTGACGCCGGCAGCGCCAAAAGAACAAAAACAAAAACAAAAACTCTATACCAGGCCAAAACCAAGTCCCCTTCCCCCAAAAGGTTCCCGCTAGGGTCTAAAACACCCTCTGCCCGGTCTTGCTCCTCAATTTGCCGATAAAACTATGTCTATTAACAGCACTAAAACTTAGCAATTATTCACTGAAACTGGGACTTTTGGCAAGTGTACGGAGATTTTCACCTGAAGAAGTAACTTTTCACCGTTCAAAAAGCCGCGCCACAGTCGGAAAATCACGAGACTTTTCCTCACAACATTTAGCGCACAGGATTTCTAATCCGGCAAAAACGCTTGTGCATCTCAGAAAAATCAAGCCACCCAAGAAAATCGTCTTGTATCTGCATGACTGGCAAGGATATACCCGCCAGCGGAGACGTGGCCGAGTGGTCGAAGGCGCTCCCCTGCTAAGGGAGTAGGCGGGAAACCGTCTCGAGGGTTCGAATCCCTTCGTCTCCGCCACTTACACATTGCGAACCCGAGATGAGGTCCCTAGCGGGGCCTTTTTTCTTTTTGTTTCAAAGGGGTTTAGCGGGGCCATCCGACTTTCGGAGACTGGGGCTTT
>NZ_JBXWRL010000025.1:0-3085 GCF_059612885.1 Ruegeria sp. YKSD179
GTCTTGCAGACAATAGAGACCACGGCGCCGCCACTTTTGATGCTGCATCCTTCGGGCCCGTTAGGTACCGCACGTGCAGGCATGATGTTGTCTGAAGTAACTCCGGGACTGCATGCTCGCGCTCAGTCGCTGGCGAAAGACTTGAATGAGGTCCGGATTTTGCGTGATCTGCAGCAAAACGCTGCAGAGACTCTGACCAAAGGCCTTACTGGTGCTCAGGACGCGCGCACACGGTTGAGCGAAGCCATCGCTGATCGAACGGATCTGCCCCGCCGGTTTGTCGAAGATCCTGTGCGAACCGCGATCCTTATCGCATCAACTGAGACACTGGATGGGTTCGCCAGCGGGCTGTCGCAGATATCAGATAGCGGAATTATCGAATCAAACGCGAATATCAAAGACAGAAAAGGTCAGATCGAACTGCCGACCCAAGGTGTGATGCTGCACAGGGCAGGAGAAACGGACGCGGCGGGTGTGTCGCGACCTGGAATTGTTTTGGGAACAAGACCTCGCGCACTTGTTGTATCTCCGACTGCAGCCACGATCCGTTACCGCGGACCGCTTTTGGACCTTGGGAACCTGATTATTCTAGAGCCGCAACCCGGTTTGTTATTCGTCTTTTCAGGCCTGCAGGACGTGTTTGGTCAAACCGGTCAGGTTATTCCAGAGGGTACTCCGGTTGGCCTAATGCCCGGAGAAATGCCCGGAATCGGCGCTATTATGTCAACAAGCGGTGATGGCACTGGAACTGACTGGTCAGAAACGCTCTATATAGAGGTAAGACAAGACAACAACTCCGTGGATCCGGAATCATGGTTTCGGACGGATAAGGATGGATAAACGAATATGAAAAAATTCTTGATTGCTGGCTTGGCCGGTACTGTGGCAGGGATTGTTGCAACCACTCAGATCGCAGGCCCGTTACTGGCGCAAGAGGCGGAAAGTAAGGCCGACGTATATCAACAGCTTGATCTTTTCGGAGATATCTTTGAACGCATTCGTGCGCAGTATGTCGAAGAGGTTGAAACCGACGAGTTGATCGAAGCTGCGATCGACGGCATGTTGACTTCTTTGGACCCGCATTCCAGCTACCTTTCGCCTGACGATGCCGAGCAGATGCGCGTTCAGACACGCGGCGAATTCGGTGGGTTAGGCATCGAGGTCACGCAAGAAGAAGGCTTTGTCAAAGTCGTATCGCCTATTGATGATACTCCTGCAGATGAGGCAGGGATCGAGGCGGGTGATTTCATAACTCACGTAGACGGCGAAAGCATCCTAGGCCTTACCCTGGATTCCGCCGTTGATTTGATGCGCGGTCCTGTCGGCTCCGAGATTGTTATTACTGTGGTCCGAGAGGGTGAGCCGGAACCATTTGACGTTACAATTATTCGCGACACCATCAAGTTGACCGCCGTTCGCGCGCGGACTGAAGGAACAAGTGTTGTACTCCGTGTTACAACATTCAACGATCAGACCTATCCGAACCTGAAGGAGGGTCTGGAAGAACAGATCGAAGAAGTTGGTGGCATTGAAAATGTCAACGGCATCGTGCTTGACCTGCGCAATAATCCCGGTGGCTTGCTGACCCAGGCCATAAAGGTTTCAGACGCTTTTCTGGAAGAAGGAGAAATCGTGTCGACCCGCGGTCGCGATCCTGCGGACGGTGAGCGGTTTAATGCGACGCCAGGTGATTTATCAGCAGGCAAGCCCATTGTTGTTCTGATTAATGGTGGCTCGGCCTCGGCTTCGGAAATCGTGGCGGGCGCGCTGCAGGATCATAACCGCGCTATCGTTGTTGGAACAAAAAGTTTCGGAAAAGGTTCTGTTCAAACGGTGATGCCTCTGCGGGGCGACGGGGCGATGCGCTTGACAACCTCTCGTTATTACACGCCATCGGGTCGTTCGATCCAAGCGCTTGGAGTCAGCCCGGACATCATCGTTGAACAGCCGCGCCCTGCACCCGAAACTGAAGAAGAGGAAGAAAGCGACGCACGCACCCGGTCTGAAGCCGATCTGCGGGGCAGCTTGAATAATGACAGTTTAAGCGAGGACGAAATCCGCCAAATCGAGGAAGATCGAGCCAAAGCAGAAGCAACCGCTGAACTTCGCGAGCAGGACTACCAGCTAGCCTATGCCATCGACATTCTCAAAGGTTTGTCAGCCTTTCGGCCCAGTGGCCCGTCCCAGTGACGGGTAGATGAAAAGAAGTAGGGCCGCGTTTCTCGCGGCCTTCTTTTTCTGGATCAACCTTCGACTTTGTGGAGCTTTTTCTCGTCTAGTAACCGCGCAAGCACTATACCTGCCGAAACGGAAATAGTGGCGAAGACAAAGGCCATGTTCATACCAGCGTCAAACGCCGTTGCGATGGCCGTATTGACCTTCTCGGCTTCGCCCGGATCGAGTTTTTGCATTACCGCCTGAGCGGATTTAGTGGTCAGTGTCCCACCATTGATTATCTTTTGGTCCGCGTCGGACATGTTTACACCAGCGTCTGAAAGGCTTGTACGAAGGCTGGCGAGGCTGGTGGCATACATTATTGCGGTGGCGCAGGCGACAGCGATGGCGCCATAGACCAGATGAGTCATGAAACTCAACCCGCCAACCAGACCGGCACGTTCAGGCTTGACCGCACAAACCGCTGCGGTTCCGGATGGACCAACTGTCAGTGTAGCACCCAAGCCGATCATCGCCATACCCGGTAGGATTTGGAAATACCCGAATGCGACTGGCAGGACCACGATGCTGGCAGCGCCAATTGTGGCGCAAACGTATCCCCAAGTCAGCAAACGTTTTGGACCAAAGTCGTTGTACAAAGTGCCCGAGACGATCGACCCAACGGCCAGTAACACAGTCAGTGGCGCCAAACCCAGCGCTGATTGAAATGTTGACCAGCCAAGGACCTTTTGCATGTATTGCGGAAAATACAACAGCCCAACAAATACCGCCGCTACATTGAACATATTCAAGCCCAATGTGTACAAAAACTGCCGATTTTGAACGAGTTGCGGCAACAGAAGCGGCTCCTCCACCCGTTTTTCGACTTTTGGGAACAATACAAATAACGTCGCGCTGACAAGGAACAAAA
>NZ_JBXWRL010000026.1:0-31604 GCF_059612885.1 Ruegeria sp. YKSD179
TATGCAGGAAAAGATAACGTTGGCCAGAAAGAATAGCCGCCAGTCACCAAAGTTGACGACCGCCCCGCTGATCATTGGACCAAAAACATTGCCGGTTGTAACACCGGCCAGAATGAGGCCCATAACCAGCGCACGATGTTCTTCGCGGGAAACCTTGGTGGCGCCGTAGGCCAAAGTGCATGGCCACACGCAACCCGCTCCAATTCCCTGCAAGGCCCTAGCACCGATCAGATAGTCCAGCCCGGGTGAAACATAGCAAAGTATTGAGGCGAAGAGGAAGATCGAGAGGCCGACAATCATCATCCTGCGATGGCCGAACATATCACCCATGCGCCCGCCAGCTACCATCGTCATTGCAAAGAACAGGGCATAGATGTTTAGCACCCATTGTGTACTGGTAATGTCGGCATCAAAGCTGTTTTCGATCGCGGGCACGAGCATCAGGGCCCCGGTGAAATCGATCCCGATACCAAAGGCCGTCACCATTAGTGCGATGATTTTTATGATGCTCTTGCGGTCCAAAGGGTCATCCGTGCCGTGTCTTTCGGTCCAATGATGCACGGCAACGGCGGAAAAGAAACAAAATATAGTTTATTGGGAACACGTCCAAACCGTCTAAGATTATGGTTTTGGGGCCATAGATCGGCGAAATGCCCGTTTAAGCATGTCCAATTCAGAGCGCAGCAGAGCAACCTCGGCTCGTAAATCATCGGCGGCGGGTGTGCCCGCTATGATGGTGAAATCGCTCAGTTTCCGATCTGAGTCGGCGTCATAAATGGCTATGCAGTGTACTCCGTCTGACAGTGCCGCGATGGGCACCGGAATTCGTAGATTCCAGCCACCGTTGGCAGGTATCAGTTCGATGCCCTCAAGCAGCTCATCCAGATAAATAGCTTCAATACTGGGTTCGGCATCAGATAATATGTGGCCCTCCCAAATTGCGTTTTCGAAGTTGGTTGGTGTGAGAGTGATCTCTTTCATATAGGTTCCTTTACAGATCGGCGCGGTGATGGCGGCAGAGTGTCAAATCTCGCAACACGATCCGATTCTTCGGCGGTCTTTCCATGATCAGATCCAGCCAAAGTTTTTCAATTCGCCGTTCATTTATCTCTAAATGCGCCAGATCGAAATCGATAGAAGATGCTGCGTCGGTTGTATCAAGTTCCCTTAGAACGTGTTCTGTGTTCGGGCCGTGTTGAATGTTCAGTCGTGCCACCAATTGCACAGGTCGCTCCTGCTCTACGAGTGTGTCCAACCGGATCAAATGCTGTTTGGTAAGGTCAGCCGCGGCTTCCGAGGGTATTTCCACCGAAACGGAAAAGAAAGATCCGGCGAAATCGAACGTTTCGAGTACAAGACTGAATGGCGCCAGATCTTTGTCGCGTCGATTTCTCACTTGCCGAAATGCGATTTCGGCCAAAGGGCAATCATGAAACAGCGTGACATGCCCATCTACACGCGCTTTGCGCGGAATTGAGGCAAGCCCGAGGCGATCAAGGGGTTCGCGCCAGAGGTCGGGTCTCCAAGACCAATCAGTGCCAATAGGTGTTGAAAAGCGAGAAGAGCCAACAAGTGGGCGTACAAGCCGCCCATCCGCCTTTTGGATCAACTGATCCAAACGAGCCCGGAGTTGCCGAGCTTGGTCACGTTGATGCCTTAAGATCGGCAGGGGTGTACGGTCAGCTTGCTGACCTGCTCGTGTCCAACGCGCCAGATATCTGCGATACAAGTAAAGATCCAGAATTCTGTTCATGTCCTCATTTTCCGAAACTGAACCATCATTAGTCAAAGAAAGCCGGGGATTTAAAGCCATCTTTGCAAATCTGAGGTCCAATCTTTCCAAAATGTGAACCGCCTCAACTGCATTGAGTTAGAATGCGCGCCTTGTAATTGACCATTCTTGCATTAGGTCAGGCTGCCGCGTACCTTCAGCGCCTGCAGGCAGCGTGCTGTTGGGAAACAATGCAATACACCCAAAGTAAAGAAGGCAGGGGCATGGAACCCACCCTATTTTCATTCATCTGGAAATACTCAAAAAAGCAGCAGCTTGTTTTGCTTGCACTAACAGTTTTATCTTTTCCATTCCTTTACGCTTCGCTTGAGCTTCCAAAGCAAATAATCAACGATGCAATTGGCGCGCCCGCAAAAACAGTTGAAGCACTAGGGTTCACGGTAACGCAGGTGCAGTACCTGATGATCCTGTGCTTTGCTTTTTTAGCTACAGTTATCGCCAGCGGGTTGATGAAGATGCGCATCAACACGATGAAAGGTGTTTTGGCTGAACGCATGCTTCGTCGCCTGCGGTATACGTTGATCAGTCGGTCAATGCGGTTTCCCAAGTCCTATTTTGCCGCCACAAGCCAGGGTGAATTGGTTTCTATGATCACGTCCGAAGCTGAACCAATGGGCGGTTTGATGGGCGACGCCATTGCGCAGCCCGTTTTCCAGTTTGGTCAGATGATGACGATCGTGACGTTCTTGTTCATGCAAAGCGTCTGGTTTGGGCTTGCCAGTATCGCGCTAATCCCACTGCAGGCTTGGTTGATTCCAAAATTACAGCGCCAAATCAACTTGTTGAACAAGGATAGAATCCAAGAGGTCCGTCATCTTAGTTCGGAAATAGGCGAGAGCGCCGCTGGCATTAGCGATCTTCGCACCAATGGCGGCTGGCGCTACAGGCTGGCGCAATTCAGCCATCGAATGGGGACCTTGTTCGAGATCCGTTTCAAGATTTATAACAAAAAGTTCTTTATGAAATTTCTGAACAATCTGATCACACAGATGACGCCATTCCTTTTTTATTCGGTTGGTGGCTACCTTGCGATCACAGGAGAGGTTACTGTTGGCGCCTTGGTCGCGGCATTGGGTGCGTATAAGGACCTAAGCGGCCCATGGAAGGACTTGCTGACTTATTACAATCAAGTTCAGGACATGTCGTTGCGGTGGGAAATCGTTACCGAACGTTTTGCTCCGTCAAACATGATCCCCGAAGAACTGTTTGAAGGCGAACCAGAGACAATTCCCCGCCTGACCGGAGATATTGAACTGCGCAATGTAACGGTGCGCGACGATGACGGCAAAACCATCTTGGAGGATATTGATCTTACAATCCCTCAGGGTGCACGTGTGGCTATTCAGTCTGTCCATTCGGCCGAGCGCAGCGCGTTAGCGCAACTGCTGACACGTGAGGTACTCCCAGTTCAGGGAGAAGTGATCATAGCCGGACACAATCTGAATGAATTGCATCAAAAAGTTATCGCTGCACGGATCGGTTACGCCTATTCACGGCCCTATCTCTTTGACGGAACGCTGGGAGATAACTTGTTGATGCCTTTGCGGACTCATCCGCAGCACGAGAGCGAGGCCATAAAAGTGCCAACTCGTCGGCAAATCGAGGCTGTGCGCGCGGGCAACCCGCCGGATTCTCTGAGCGATGAATGGATCGACCCCGGTCTGGCAGGATTGGACGACATCGAAGAGATTCGCGACTGGTGGTTCAAGCTCGTTGAGGCAATGGGAATAGACGAGTTTATGTTCCGCCGCACACTCCGCTCCCAGTTCGATCCAAACGCGCACCCAGTGCTTGCTGAGGCGATCGTAAAGCTGCGTGACAAAGTTGCGGCACGCCTAAAAGAAGAAGGTTTGGATGAATACGTTTATCGCTTTGACCCCAACCAGTTTAATCCAGCGGTTCCGTTAGGTGGTAACCTGCTGTTTTCTGCGCCAAGCCGGGATATCTCGCCTGACATACTTGCTGGTGACGACCGTTTTCTGTCGATGCTGGCGGCGCACGGTTTAGACGACGATGCACTGGCCATAGCCGAAGCCGTGTTGGAAACGCTGAACCAAACCTTTGGACGGGATGGGGCAGATCACCCACTGTTTTTGCGTCTGGGTTTGTCCAAGGATATGTATCATCGACTGTTGGACATAGAAGAACGGCGGCAAACCAAGGGTGATGCAGAAATCAGCGATACTGAACGTGCGCTTTTGTTGACAGTACCCTTTATGCTGACGGCCGAGCAGATAGGACCGAGTTTTCCCGAAGAATACAAGGAGAAGATACTTTCCATCCGTCGCAATCAGGCCGAGCGTTTGCGCGACGCGATGGATGGGATGTTTGTTCCGGTCATGCCAGATGTGTACCTGCCGAGATTGACCGCAATGGAAAACGCAATTTATGGGCGCGTATCATTAATGGCCGGAGCAAAAGCCGAAGAGATCGAAAATGTAGTGGCTGAAGTCCTGAACGAGGCAGGTTTGCGCCGCCGCGCTGCTGCCATAATTTATGACTTACCCGCGGGTTTGGGTGGGAACAACTTGCCGACAGTCTTTCAGGAACGTGTTGCGTTTTCCCGTGCAGGGATCAAACGCCCTGATGTATTGATCCTCGACAAGGCATTAGCGAGCCATGATACAGAGAGCCGGCTGCGAACGCGGTTGAAATTGCGCGAGTTGCTGCCCGACTCCGTAATGTTGTTCATGGAGGATCACTTTGCCCACCCCGAAGCTTATGACCTATTTGTCGAAATCAAAGACGGGCGCATTGACGGAGTTTCACGCACGTCGTTCGAATCCGAGGACAGTGCCTCGGACGATTTAAGCCGAAAGCTCAAAATCATATCTACTACAGAGTTATTTTCCCGACTGGACGGACGTAACCAGCGGCTCCTGGCTTTTTCCGCCCAATGGTATGAGGTGGCCGAGGGACAAACGATATTTGCGCGCGGTCAGGCACCAGATGCAGCGTATCTATGCATTTCCGGAGAGGCAAACCTTTACCGGCAAGGTGAGAATGGTGAGACGAGGTTGATTTCGACGATTGTTCCAGGACGTTTGATCGGTGATCTGGCAATCATCACTGGTGAGGCCCGGCAGTTGGATCTGATCGCGAATACAGATTGCACCTTTCTTCGTATTGGTGCTGAAGAGTTGCGCGCAGTCGTGGAAAGCGACGCAACCGTTGCGATGAAGTTGTTGGAAACCGTTGCCGGTTATCTAAGTTCAATCACCGCCAGAATACGTGTGACCGATCTTGAGAGCGAGCTAGAGGTCGAACCAGACGGGGTTGAGACGGGTCATGCCGGGTAGAAGTTTATATTCGGCATACTCCAGCCATGAACAGCTGGTCAAAGCCGTGCGGAGTTACCCTGAACTTTGGCGCCTGCTGGTCGGACTTTTGATCATAGTCATTGTGGTCACGCTTCTGAACGCAGTTTTGTTCTCGACTATCGCCAGTATTGCACCACTAGGTTGGGGCGACGCTCTTCAGCACGGGTCAACGCCGCTTGCAGTGCTTATTGTATTGACGAGTTTCATTTTCACGATTTTCAGCGTTGCGTTGGTTGCGCGTCGTCTTCAACATCGTCCACCAATGACAGTCGTTGGGCAGCCGTCGTTGGCGTTCAGGCAGTTTTGGCGCGTGTTAATAGCTTTGATTGCTTTAAGTCTCGCGCTGTTTGTGCTGCCGCCCTACGATATGGGTGCACCGTTGCAGCAAAACCTGTCATTTGGCACTTGGTTTTTGTTGCTACCTTTGTCTGTCGGCGCTGTTCTGATTCAGAGCAGCGCCGAAGAAATTCTGTTCAGAGGTTTTCTGCAACAAAGCCTAGCTGCTAGATTTCGAACACCCGTGATTTGGATGGGTGTGCCCGCAATTTTGTTCGCGGCAGGGCATTATGCGCCGGCCACTGCGGGCGACAACGCGTTGCTGGTCACGGTCTGGGCCGGGATTTTTTCGATTTTAACGGCAGATTTGACCGCACGTGCAGGAACCTTGGGACCAGCTATAGCCCTGCATTTCTTTAATAACGCAACTGCGCTACTGCTGTTGTCCCTACCAGACAACCTTGGGGGGCTGGCGCTGTTCCATATTCCGTACGATGCATCAGACACTGGTCTGCTGAGGCAATGGCTGTATGTAGATTTTGCTGTAATGATTGTTGGTTGGTTGACGGCACGTTTGGCGATTAGGCGTTGATTGCAATTCTCGCGCCATCATCTTATTTGACGTCAACGCCGCATTATTAAGGTTCCGACATGAACTGGATCACAAACTACGTCCGCCCCCGGATAAACTCGATCTTCTCGCGCCGGGAAGTGCCTGAAAATCTTTGGCACAAGTGTGATGAGTGCGGCACTATGCTTTTCCATCGCGAATTGGCGGAAAACCAGAACGTTTGCACTCAATGTGACCACCACATGCCGATCACTCCGCGCGATCGGTTCAAGCATCTATTCGACGGGGGCATTTTTAACGAAATAGATGTGCCTGCTCCCAAGGATGATCCCTTACAGTTTCGCGACCAAAAGAAATATCCGGATCGCATGAAGGCTGCGCAGAAAAAAACAGGCGAGAAAGAGGCGATGTTGGTAGCAACTGGTGAAATCGGGCGTACCCCGATTGTTGCGGCTGCACAGGATTTTTCGTTTATGGGCGGATCGATGGGAATGTATGTCGGAAACGCCATTATCGCGGCTGCGCAAGAGGCTGTGAAACTAAAACGGCCACTTATTTTGTTTTCTGCAGCGGGCGGGGCGCGGATGCAGGAAGGTATTCTGAGCTTAATGCAAATGCCACGCACAACTGTAGCCGTCGAAATGCTGAAGGAAGCCAATCTTCCTTATATCGTCGTGCTGACCCACCCCACGACAGGTGGGGTCACGGCTTCGTATGCTATGCTCGGTGACGTACACATATCTGAGCCCAATGCACTGATCTGTTTCGCTGGTCCGCGTGTGATTGAACAGACAATCCGGGAAAAGTTGCCAGAGGGGTTCCAGCGCGCGGAATATCTATTGGACCATGGTATGCTGGACCGCGTCACCAAGCGAACTGAAATGCGTGATGAACTGATTACAATCACACGTTTGCTGATGAATCAGCCGCCTGCGGTAAAAGGCGATTTACCCGCCCCTGAACCAAGCAAAGAACCGAAAGCCAAAGCGTCTGCTGAAGCAGCAGGCAAAAAATGACGAACACGTCATCGGACGCTATCCTAGAACGTATGATGGCGCTGCATCCCAAAGTAATTGACCTGACCTTGGATCGGGTTTGGTGTCTATTGGGCAGGCTAGACAACCCGCAAACCAATTTGCCACCGGTCATCCATATTGCGGGGACAAATGGTAAAGGGTCGACGCAGGCGATGATCCGCGCGGGGCTAGAGGGGGCAGGGTTGCGCGTGCATGCCTATACTTCGCCGCACCTGGCCCGGTTTCACGAGCGCATCAGGTTGGCAGGTGAATTGATTTCGGAACCAAACCTGACCGCTGTTCTCGATGAATGCTACGCGGCGAACGGCGGGGAAAACATAACCTATTTCGAGATTACCACTTGCGCAGCGCTATTGGCTTTTTCCCGCACGGCGGCCGATTACACCTTGCTCGAGGTCGGTTTAGGTGGGCGCCTTGACGCCACAAACGTGATTGAAAGACCCACGATTACAGTCGTCACGCCAATTTCGATGGACCATGAACAGTTTCTTGGTGACACACTTGGCAAGATCGCGGCAGAGAAAGCGGGCATTATCAAGCCCGGTGTGCCTTGCGTTGTCGGCCCACAAGAAGACGAAGCACTGGAAGTTATAGAATATACGGCCGCGCGTCTTGGCGCTCCGTTACTAGTTCACGGTCAGCATTGGCACGTGAACGAAGAAAACGGGCGACTTGTCTACCAAGACGAAACAGGGCTACGCGATCTGCCGCTGCCGAACCTGATGGGTGCACATCAGCATCAAAATGCGGGTGCGGCTATCGCCGTTTTACGCCACCTGAACATTGGCGACGACTCTTATGAAGCCTCTGTTACAGATGCCCAGTGGCCTGCCCGGATGCAGCGTTTGAAAACCGGGCCGTTGGTGGAGGCTGCAACGCAGGCAGAGCTTTGGCTGGACGGGGGCCACAATGCCGCTGCAGGAAATGCTCTGGCCAATGTTCTGGCGAAACTGCCGGAACGCCAGACGCATATGATCTGCGGTATGCTGAACACCAAGGATGTTACAGGCTATCTAGCTCCGCTGTCTAAACAGGTCGCCAGCCTGACAGCAGTTTCAATTCCTGGGGAAGCTAACACCTTGAGCGCTGCCGACACCGCCGCAGCCGCGGCCAGTGTAAGCCTGCCTTCTGCAACCGCGGATAGCGTTACAGATGCGCTAAACAAGATCATGGTACACACACCTGATGCGCGCGTACTTATTTGCGGGTCGCTCTATCTGGCTGGTAATGTCCTCAGGCAAAATGGCTAATTAGTTCTTTTGAGGGACCACAACGGTGCGAGAACATCGCTACTTACCCCAATCTTTGTCCTGCATTTCGCGAAGACGCGAGGCCGTGCGTTCAAATTCAAAAGTTCCCTCTCCTTCGACATACAACATTTCAGGCTCTGCCGCTGCAGAGCAAATCAGCCGGACTTTGGCTTCGTACAATGCATCGATCAGGGTAACGAACCTTTTGGCTTCGTTAAAGTTGTTTCGGGACAGGCGTGGGATGTCCTCGAGCACTAAAACTTTCAGTGCATCGGCAACAGCCAAATAATCCCCGGGTCCGAGCATCCTACCACAAAGATCGTAAAAGGACGCGCGACCAACACCGTTTCGAAAAGCTGGTAAGGTGATCTCCCGCCCCTTTACCAGTAATGACAGCGGCTCCGCTGGCCCGCCGGACAGATCATCCCAAACCGACTGGATCTTCTCACGGGCTTCAGGACCAATAGGCGTAAAATAGACCTGTGACCCCTCTAGCCGGTTTTGTCGGTAGTCGGTAGGCGAGACTAATTCCCATACCTGTAATTGATCTTTTATATGTTGGATAAACGGTAGAAAAAGTTGTCGATTCAGCCCGTCTTTGTACAAGTCGTCGGGATGCCGGTTGGATGTTGTAACCACTACGACGCCGCCTGCTTGCAACTGGTCGAAAAGGCGACCGACTATCATTGCATCGGTAATGTCGGTGATTTGCATCTCATCAAAGGCAAGCAACCGAGCAGATTTAATTACGTTTTGGGCAACCGGCGCCAAGGCATCTTCAACCCCTTCCGCGCGCGCTTTGTGTAGTCCGGTGTGTATTTCCTGCATGAAGGCGTGAAAGTGCACGCGGCGCACTGGGATGTCCCCAAGTGTTTCAACGAACATGTCCATCAGCATCGACTTACCGCGCCCCACACCGCCCCACAGGTACAGGCCTTGCGGCGGTGGTGGCGCTTTTCGAAAAAGCCCTCGTTTTATCGGCGCCGCAAGTGCGTTGCGGATTCGATCAAAATTGGGCAGCACCGCCTCTTGCGCGTCATCGCGGGTCAACGAGCCGTTCGCAACGCGCGCCTCGTAAAGCGAAACCAGATCCGTCATACCCGAGCCATAGCGCCTTGATTGCGCGTTGAAAAGCAAGGTTTTACGCATCCATCAATTTTACTAATCTCGATTGTCAAAACTACTGAATTGACCCTTAGGAGAAACGCGGTAACGTCTGGTCCGAATCTTCGAGGACCCCATGCAGCAATCCCCCCGCCTTATGAACCCGATCCTGATCGTGGCGTGTATCATAATTACCGTCAGTTTCGCGGTTCGAGCCTCTTTCGGCGTATTTCAGATTCCCATCGCAGAAGAATTTGGCTGGTTGCGCACTGATTTTTCTATGGCCATTGCTATCCAGAACTTGGCCTGGGGGATCGGCCAACCAATTTTCGGTGCTATCGCAGAAAAGGTTGGGGATCGGCGAGCGATCGTTCTAGGGGCACTGACTTATGCGGCGGGTATGGTGTTGTCGGCATGGTCGGTTACACCGTTTGAGCATCAGATGTACGCATGGTTGGTTGGGTTCGGAATCGCGGGTACGGGCTTTGGCGTGGTTTTGGCAGTCGTTGGTCGGGCATCATCAGACGAAAACCGTTCAATGTCGCTGGCCATCGTTACAGCGGCGGGTAGTTTCGGTCAGGTGATTGGAGCGCCAACGGCTGAATGGCTGTTAAGTTTTCTACCCTGGCAGCAGGTCTTCATTGTATTCGCCATTGCTATTTTGGCGCTGGTAATGACGTTGCCATTCATGAGAGCGCCTGAGCCGATCAGCAAGGCTGAACTGCAAGAGAGCATGGGACAAATCTTGGGAAAGGCGTTTCGCGACCCGTCTTATGCATTAATCTTTCTGGGCTTTTTTAGCTGTGGTTATCAGTTGGGTTTCATCACCGCCCACTTTCCCGCTTTTGTGACAGAGATGTGCGGACCGATCCAGCCCGGCGGAGTTCTGCATTCTATTGGGATTACAACGACATCTGCGCTTGGAGCGGTGTCAATTTCTCTTATCGGGTTGGCTAACATCGCTGGAACTTTGTTGGCCGGTTGGGCAGGAAACCATTTCCCCAAGAAATATCTTCTTGCTGGCGTCTATACAGGCCGTACGCTGGCGGCTGCGCTGTTTATTATGTTTCCCATCACACCTATTTCGGTCGTTGTTTTCTCGCTTGTTATGGGTTCGCTATGGCTTGCCACGGTGCCGCTGACTTCGGGTTTGGTCGCGCACTTGTACGGGCTGCGGTACATGGGTACGCTTTATGGTATCATTTTCCTCAGCCACCAAATCGGCAGTTTCCTGGGTGTCTGGTTGGGTGGCCGCATGTACGACCAATTTGGCGATTACAACATGGTATGGTGGATTGGGGTAGCGATCGGCGCCTTTAGCGCCATTGTCCACCTACCGATCCGAGAAGACCGCTCATCCGCTCCCTTAGCTGCCTAAGTCAGGTTGCCTCTTCAGGTGTTAGTAAACCTTTGCTAATCAAGCAATTCGCCCAACCTTGTGGGCCCTTGAAGTGATGAGTTTGCCATCCCCGAGCGTTTGCAGCTTCGATATTTTCAATTCGATCATCGGCAAACAACAGTGTGGCCGGGTCCAGCCCACAATCGGCTTCGACCATTTCATAGATCGGAGCGTGAGGTTTGACCGCTTTCATCCGCCCCGACACATATTGCCGGTCGAATTCATTTAGAAATGGATAAACCGTGCACGCGAAATCGAAGCTCTGTACACCAAAGTTGGTCAAGGCGAAGGCCGGAATACCCTTAGATCGCAATGCACGTTGAAGGCGGATTGAGTGAGGTATTTCCGGAGTGGCCAGTTCGATCCAATTGTCGTGCCACATGCGGATTTCTTCCCGCCAACTTGGATGTTTCTCGGCCACGCATAGATCGTTTTGGTGAAATGGTGGCCTTGATCGACCAAATCGTTCATGCCGTGGAGATCGACTTCTGAGAACATTTTCTTGCGTCGGTCCTCTCCGATTGCTCGGTCATAGTACCGTTCAGGCTGCCATTCGATGAGAACGTTTCCGATATCAAAAACCACGGCTTCAATCGACATGAGTGGATCCTAAAACTCAACAAATATGCGTTCTGAATAGACAATCTGCGTACTTTGACGCCATCCGCAATGGTTCATTTTTGCGCCACAACAGACAATCAATGGCTTGAGCGTCTTTGACGCGAACGAAAGTTCGGAGTTTATTCTTTGAGAACCGCGCGAATTTCGCGTTCCAGCGCGTCCAAAAACCGTGATTTATCGCTTTTCCCGAATGGCTTTCCAGCGCCGCCAGAACCTAATGGGTTAGCGGCACGCAGGTCGGCCATCAAATCTCGCATTGCCAGTTGCTGGCCTATATTGGCAGCAGTGAAACTCTCGCCATTAGGACGCATAGCCCGGGCGCCAGCTTCTAGGCATTTTGCGGCTAAGGGAATGTCGGACGTGATGACAACGTCCTTAGGACCGCACCGCTCAGCGATCCATTTGTCGGCTTCATCTGCTCCCTCAGAAACTATGATGGTTTGGACCAAGGGATTGGAAGAAGGACGTAGTCCTCCATTTGACACCAGAACCATCGGTATCTTGCGGCGGGTCGCGACCCTTTCAGCCTCGGCCTTTACTGGGCAGGCGTCGCCATCAACGAATAGCGTCGTCACGCCTTCTTAGCCTCCTTCTTAGACGTCTCGGCTGGCTTTTTGCGAACCTTGAACTCATCAGGGATGGGCATTCGGTTGAAAGCATCAAGACCGGCGATCTTGTAGGCTTCAGCCAGCGTCGGATAGTTGAACGTGTTCTGCACAAAATAGTCTACTGTGCCCTTCAGATTAAGCACCGCTTGCGCAATATGAATCAGTTCTGTTGCTCCTTCTCCTACGATCTGCACGCCTAAAACACGCCGTGTTTTCAGTGAGAACAGCATCTTCAGCATGCCGTGCTCGAGCCCCATAATATGTCCGCGTGAAGTTTCGCGAAAACGCGCCACGCCGACTTCGTAGGGAATGCCTCTTTCTTGAAGTTCTTCTTCGGACATGCCGCAGGTTGAAATCTCAGGAACTGAATAGATACCGTACGGGTACCATGGACTTTCAGGTAATGTCGGCGTTTCCAACGCGTGGCAAGCCGCCACTCGCCCTTGCTGTAATGAGGTTGAAGCCAGAGAAGGATGTCCGATCACATCTCCTGTGGCGTAAATATGCGGAACTGACGTCTGGTACGACTTTCGGTCGACTTCGATGCGGTTGCGGTGATCAGTTTCCAGCCCCACGGCGTCTAAGTTTAGGGCCGAAGTCGCGCCCATACGCCCCGCTGCAAAAAGCAACATCTCCGCTCTTACGTGACGACCATTTTCCATAGTTATCTCAACGTGATTTCCGGCGTCCTCAATTTTTTCGACGGCAGAACCCAATCGTAGATCAACACCGTTTTCACGAATCTGATGGGTGAATTCATGGATCAATCTACTGTCAATGAAATCAAGAAACGTCTCGCGAGGTTCGATCAACGTAACCCTTACGTCCAACGCCGAAAACATTGTGGCATATTCAACCCCTATGACACCCGCACCAATCACGCAGAGCGAGCGCGGAATCTCAGCCATCTCAAGGAAGTCGTCGCCGTCAACAATGGTCTTGCCGTTAAAGGGAACATAATCCGGCCGATAGGTTTTTGTCCCCGTTGCGATGATAAACTTTGCGGCAGTTACTCGAGTGGTTTCGCCGGCGTCCGTAGCGACCTCGACCTCATGGGGGCCGATGAATTTTGCCAAACCGTTTAACGTTTCCACATGGTTGCGGTTAAACTGATGTTCCAGAACATCAACTTCGTGATCCAGTGTCATGTGCAGTCGTGCCTTCAGATCTTCGGCACGAATTTGATCTTTGACCCGGTAAGAGCGTCCGTAAAAACTGCGTTCGCGCCATCCGGAAAGGTTCAGAACGGTTTCCCGCAAAGTTTTTGAGGGTATTGTGCCAGTGTGAACCGAGACGCCACCCAGTCTGTCTTTACGGTCTATTACAAGGACGCGTCTTTTTAATTTTCCCGCTTGAATTGCCGCGGCCCGCCCCGACGGTCCGGAACCGATGATGATCAGGTCGTAATCATGATCGCTCATAGCTCAGTCCTTGTACAGCGCCTCTGCGTGGAAGGCGATGTGGTCTTCCATGAAAGTTGACACAAAGAAATAGGAATGATCGTAACCGGGCTGAAGTCGATACGTGGCTTGTTGGCGGCTTTCCGCAATGGCTTGGGCCAATGTTTCGGGCCTTAGCAAGTCTATGAATTGATCGCTTACTCCGGTGTCAATCAACATCGGGCCGTCAAACCCATTGTTCTTCAACAAGAGTGAAGCGTCATGTTTTGCCCATGCATCTTCGTCATCGCCCAAATAGGCCGCCAGTTGCTTGCGGCCCCAATCCGACCCGGTCGGGTTCGAGATTGGCGCAAAAGCCGAAACTGACCTGAAGCGACCCGGTAGGTTCATCGCCAGTGTCAACGCGCCGTGGCCACCCATCGAATGACCTGTAATCGCTTGCCGATCCCTATCGATAGCAAATCTTTCTGACAGTAAGTTGGGCAGTTCTTCAGCCACGTAGTCCCACATATTGAAATGGGGCGCCCAAGGTGTTTGCGTGGCGTTTACATAGAAACCGGCCCCCTGGCCTAAATCATAATCTTCGTGATCCGCCACCTCTTCACCACGTGGAGATGTGTCGGGAAACACAATAGCAATGCCCTGCTCTGACGCCCACGCCTGTGCCCCGGCTTTGACCATTGCGTTTTCATGTGTGCAGGTCAGGCCCGATAGGTACCAAAGAACCGGCACTGGCCCATCTTTGGCTTCGTCGGGCATAAACAGACCAAATGTCATATCGCACTGACACGCAGAAGACGCGTGACGGTACACGCCTTGTACGCCATCAAAACAAACGTTTTCCGAAAGGGTTTCCATCAGGCAAAATCCTCGTTTTGGCTTCGCATTATCGCTAACGATCCATTCCACAGGCGTAAAGTCTGGTGACCAATTACAGGTGCTTTTTTCCCAGAACTGGATATCAAGGTGCACCCAGCCACGCGATGACCAAGGGAACGGTTAAAATACTGAATAGCGTCGAAAGCAAGATCGCCGCCGAGGCACGCTGCGGTGCGACCTTGTAGTGGGCTGCAAGCATATAAACGTTACCTGCGACAGGCAAAGCCGCAGCTGCAATTACCACAGCCGCGGGGAATGCCGCGACAGGGATCAACCAGATCAACATGATCGCAACGAACAGAGGGTGAAGCACAAGTTTACAAAAACTTAACCAGGCGGCGATTTGTACCCGCTCCGCAGATTTGCTGGCCAGGGATGCACCAATCGCAAAAAGCGCACCTGGCGTTGCAGCGCCGCCGAGAATCACGAGGAAGTCACTTAAGGGACTTGGAACGGGTATCTCAAGCGCGGACCATATAAGTCCCGCCGAGATCGATAGGATCATTGGGTTCTTAAAAAGCCCAATAACAATCATCCGAAATGTTCTGATAGTTAGTCGCCCGTCGCGTCCACCATTTATCAAGATGACAATTAGTGAAGAAAAAACCACTAGATCGACAGCTAAGGCCAACATTACTGGTCCAATTGCCGCCTCGGAATACAGCAAGGCCAACATAGGTAAACCAAGAAACCCGACATTGCCTATAGCAGCGCATTGAGCTTCGACTGCCGCTGTTGGGATATCCAGCCCTCGTAGCCAGGCGACCAGTGTTGCGACCAAGTACACAGCCATGGTGCCCAGAAGATATCCAAGAACTAACCGACCGTTGAATATCTCGGCAAACGGCAGAGTAGCAGCAAATCTAAAGAGCATTGCTGATAGGGCAAAATAAAAGACGAACTTTGTAAGATATGCAGTTACCTCTTCGGTAAAAAAGCGACTGCGCCCGGCCCAGTACCCAAGGCCGATGATCGCGAAAAAAGGTAATGTACGCATAAAGATATCGACCATGCGCCGAGTGGTAGCACAGATCGC
This sequence comes from Ruegeria sp. YKSD179, assembly GCF_059612885.1. Classification (NCBI taxonomy): domain Bacteria; kingdom Pseudomonadati; phylum Pseudomonadota; class Alphaproteobacteria; order Rhodobacterales; family Roseobacteraceae; genus Ruegeria; species Ruegeria sp. YKSD179. Next base: position 15,294 of record NZ_JBXWRL010000026.1, read on the forward strand.
GGGGACTTCAAGACATGGGATTTTGTCTGAACGAATCTGTTAGGAATGTTCCATGAAGTTTGCTTCCGCTCTTTAGAATCGTTGAATCTAAACCAATCGGTTTATAAATTCGACAGGAAGATACGCTCAGGAGAAAGCATGACCCACGCAGACACCATTCTAAGGACGGGCCGAAAATTCGATCAGGTCCTACAAGGTGCGCGCGAGGTTTTCATGGCGGATGGCTTTGAAGGGGCAAGTGTCGACGACATCGCCCGAGCGGCAGGCGTTTCAAAGGCGACACTTTACAGTTATTTCCCTGACAAACGTTTGTTGTTTGTCGAAGTCGCCAGAACTGAATGCAGCAGAATGGCCGAGCGTGTCATCTCGATGATCGACGAGACAAAGCCTGTGCGTGAAGTTCTTATGATAGCAGCAACACAATTAACTGGTTTTCTGGTATCAGAGTTTTCACAACAGGTATTTCGCATTTGCGTCGCTGAACGCGACCGGTTCCCTGAACTTGGCAAAATTTTCTACGAAGCCGGGCCAAAGAACGGCCAACGGCATATGGCGGATTATCTTGAAAAAGCGGTCGCTAAAGGAGATTTGGCAATCGATAATATTCCGATCGCTGCAGCACAGTTTTCCGAGTTATGTAAGACACGCATTTGGAACAGAGCAGTGTTTGGCATTCAGTATTCGTTTACGCAACAAGAGATAAACGAAATTGCGACGAACGCTGTTGACATGTTCATGGCCCGTTACGGCACTTAGCACCTCGTTATGGCCTCGTCCTCTACGGGGATCACTGTCAGACAAATTATATGTCCAGGAAACCGAATGACGTGACCGTTCATGGGTTTGCTACCAGCGGTTTTTGCTAAAAACTGAGTGCCGTCAAGGTTGAAACTGACGTGCATCGCTGAAAACCCGATCACTTTGCGCGTTATCGGATATAAGGCTTTATAAGCGCTTTCCTTGACGCAGAAAAAACACTTGGCCATCGCTCCGCGATAATCTGATGGCTGTTGGTCCAACCAAGCAACTTCGTCGGGCCTGCACACTACGTTTTCCAGGTCGGGTGACAAATCGGTGTTGTGTTCGATATCGATCCCTATGCCAATCGCGGTGTGTGTTCGCGCCACCACCGATAAGCATATCCCTTCGCAATGGGTGATTGAACCAACAAGGCCTTCGGGCCAGATAGGGCTCCGGTCATTCGCCTTTGGAACCGCTTTTGGGGGTAGACCAATCCGTGACATTGCCATTCTGGCTGCTGCTCGACCTGCTGCAAATTCCAAGCGTCGTTTTGGAACGGCTCTAACAATCGCTGCGTCCTCTTCCGGAAACAACGCAGGGCTTGGTAAACTCGGATCGGTAGCGGCAACGCCGAACTCTGTACCCAGTATTTGCTGCACCAAGCCAGAAATTGCAGCTAAATCCGTCATACAGAAGATTGGCGGCGCGCTCGCATCTGCCGTCGTCTTGTCATCGCATCCTGACGTTCAGCAGCACGTTCGGCTTTGGCTTCGGCTGTTTCCTCTGGTTGCTTTGTTTCTACAGTTCCGCCGGTTTTCTGTTTCACGACCTCGACCAATGCCGACAATGTTGGGCAACGAAAAATATCGGTAATACTTAGTGTTGGAACGTCCAGTTCCGCACGAATTTCACGATGCGCTTGAACTGCAAGAAGAGAATGCCCTCCAAGGTCAAAGAAACTGTCCCTGGCCGTAACGCCGGAAACGCCTAAGATACGTTCCCAGATTGCCGCAATCATTTGCTGGGTACTTCCGCTCAGCGCCGGTTTCGCGTCGGCCGGTGCGCTTACCCGACGCGGTGCAGGCGCAGGTAAAGCCTTGCGGTCAATTTTTTTGTTTGGCGTCAAAGGAAAGCGTTCAAGTTTCACGAAATGTGAAGGAACCATGAATTCGGGAAGTTGTTCAGAAAGCGAAGTGCGCAACGTCGAATCCGATACCGGCCCATCTGTAACCATATATGCCACAAGCTGAACTACGGATGGCGTGTCTTCTCGAGCCAAAACAACTGACTGACGCACGCCGGGACAGGCATCCAGCAGGCTTTCTATTTCGCCTAACTCGATGCGGTAACCGCGCAACTTTACTTGATGGTCCGCCCGACCCAGAAAATCAAGCTTGCCGTCTGGCCGCCAGCGTACAAGGTCACCTGTACGGTATAAACGTGCGCCCGGAACATTCGAAAAAGGATCAGGAACAAACCGCTCTGCCGTCAGGTCTTCTCGTTGCCAATAGCCACGGGCGACTCCTGCACCTCCGATAAACAACTCTCCGACCGAGCCGATGGGAACCGGTGACATCGCATCGTCCACTACATAAACCTGCGTGTTTGCGATCGGCTTTCCGACATTTACAACCCCTGCAACGGGTGTCGCCATTTCAGTTGTCGACCAGATAGTGGTTTCGGTTGGGCCATACATGTTTTGAATGTCGGCTTGCGAGATCTTATTTAGCTCCGAAATCAACGCGCCTGGCAGGGCCTCGCCACCAATCAGCATGTGTTTCAGATGACCAAGAGCATAACGCGCCTCGTCATTCAATACCAACATTTGCGCCATGGAAGGCGTGCACTGCATATGAGTGACCTTATGGCGGATAATCTGCGCAGCGATGGAATGGTCGCTGTCGTCCAAGGCGGTTTCTTTGTTGGAAAGGCGCAACACCTCTGCCAGCGGTCGCAAGCCATCCAAGACCTGCGAAACTGGAATGCCGTAGTCGATCAGGCAAGTGATTTCGTCGACACCGATGCGTTTCAGTTCTTCGACTCGGTTCAAACAGTCTTCCACTGTTCCAAACAGTCCCGAGTCTTCAAAATATCTTTGAAAGGCAAAATCCAGAATCCCTTCCAATTCGTCTTCGGACAAGCTGCCTAGATCCAATTGGAATGGATTGGTGACGCCCTTTGGCTTTTTGAACGCTGGGAAAGCCCATGCATATTGCTTGATGAGCCCTGCCGCCGCCCTCAAGTAGTCTTTCATCGGCTCGCGAGCAGCTTCGCGCACAGATTCACGTTCATCGCCCACGAAGGTGTGCAGCATTAGAGTGATTGTGAAGTCCTTGGGATCATGACCAGCCTCTCGCAAAGCCTGGTGATAGATGCCAATTTTGCCGGCGACTTCTTGGATGCTTTGACCCAAAAGATGCGTCAACACATTGGCTCCGATAGCGCCCGCCTCGCGCCATGTATCGGGGTTTCCGGCTGTCGTTACCCAAATTGGCAGAGTTTTGGAAACAGGGCGTGGCTGTGTAACTACCCCGTGCATTTCACCAGACTTTGTTGGGAATTCTACCGTTTCACCAGCCCAGAGCTGCCGCAGGGTTGCGATCGAGTCCAACATCGCAGGTTTGTTTTCTGGCGGCGTATTCTCGGGCCGGAGAATAAAGTCATCCGGTTGCCAGCCGGACGCGATGGCTAGACCGGCCCGCCCGTTGGTCAAGTTATCAATGACAGCCCATTCCTCGGCAATTCTTGCAGTGTGGTGCAAGGGCGCAACGCAGCTGCCCGCGCGCACACTTATGTTGTTTGTGACGGCGGCTACTGCGGCGCCTGTGACAGAGGGGTTCGGATAGGGTCCGCCAAAAGCATGAAAGTGTCTTTCAGGGGTCCAAACAGCGCAAAATCCGTTCTGGTCTGCGAATTGTGCGCCTTCCAGAAGCAGCTTATATTTGTCCCGTCCAACTCCATCGTCGTTACCCCAATAGAATAGGCTAAAATCCATCCCGCGCCCGGTGATAGCCTTGGAGTAATCCGCATCACCAGCGACCAGTGTCCGGTTCTCGTCGTCGCTGAGAACGACTTTGAACCCGCGCGCGAGGGTCCAGAAAAGTTCAAGAACAGATATATCAAACGAGAGGCTGGTTACCGCCAACCAAACACCAGGAGGGTCGTGACGAATACGCCCGTCCATGCCAGTAAAGAAGTTTGAAACATTGCGGTGTTCGATCATTACCCCCTTAGGTCGGCCGGTCGACCCGGAGGTGTAGATCAGGTAGGCCAAATCGTCTGAGTTCACGCCGCTGTCGACATTTTCAGTAGGCGCACCGGCAATCCGCGGGTCAATATCCAATGCAAGAACCTGTGCCTCATGCGGTGGCAACTCTGTCGCCAACTCAGCATCGGTCACGACAACCTGAGCTCCACTGTCTTCAAGATACAAAGCTATGCGATCAGAAGGGTAGGTAGGGTCGATCGGAACATAGGCCCCACCAGCCTTGAGAATACCCAGCGCCCCAATAAGCAGTTCCGGTGATCGTTTTGTGTGAACACCGACCAAACTGCCCGGGCCAACTCCCATGTCGCGAAGCACATGCGCCACGCGGTTCGCCTCTGAATTCAGTTCCGTGTAGGTATATGTCCTATTTTCAAAGACTAAGGCCTCGGCCGTCGGGGTGCTTTTTACTTGGGCTTCAAACAATTGATGAACACAAGAGGTTTGGTCGTACTGTTGCTCTGTTTCGTTCCAATCCAACATAATCTGATGACGCTCGGGGTCAGGCAGGATGGGCAGTTCATCGACGGCTTTTTGCGCCATGCCGGGTTGAGTCAATACCTCCAACAGGCTTTCCAGTCGGGCCGATAACAGGCGCTGTGCTGATTCGTTAACATGCCCACCATCCACCATCAGGACAACCTGATCCCCGTTCTGAGCCAGCGTCAGACTGGTGTCAGGCACCAAACCCGCAGCAACAGAAGATGTAAGGCCAATGCGCGGCGTCTGGACTTCAGCCGGGATCCTTGCTGGAAGGTCGCAGGCGAATGCCCCACGTGCCAAAACCTGCGCTCGCTCGGCGTCAAACTCAGCACTTGCTGCGGTAAAACTTGTACCAGAATTGAACCGAACCGGCACCCAGGAGTTGAGGTAGATACTATCCTCGGAAACTCTTTGGGCCACGTCCAGAACATGTGCACCTGCGAGCCGACATAGCAATGCGGCTAACGCTCCATTGATTTGTCCCTCGGACAGACCTTTCGGTACGTGCAAAGTTTGCATGCGCGGCGCACCAGACTCCGCCGCAGTATTGATCAACGGAATTTCTGGATGACACATATTTTCCAGCCTTGTCCGCCAATATGGTTCGGACTTCAACGCCGCAATCAAATCAGCGTTGATCAATTGGGCATCTGCCGAAGTGGGCGAAGACAGAACCGTTGCGCCGTTTGCTACCGCATCGGCGGAAACCGAGGCGCCGAAGCAATCGCGAAACCCGCTTAGACTTATGGCGCCGTCACTTGTGGCAACTGTCAGACTGTCTTCCTCACGAGTTAAAATTGTGCCAGGGACGTCTGACGTGTCATTCGCTACGGCGACGGCCTTTCCGACCAACCAAAGCCTGCCGTTGTTTTCGATTTTGGCGCTGAAAAGTGGGTTCCAATATTCGCCGTGATCCAGTGCCCGAACCAGTGTGGTCAATTCTTTGGTCGGTTTTTCGAAGTCCAACCGGGCTCCGCCTGCAGGACGGGCGTCCCGCTTGAAATAACTACGCTGAGTAAGATCTTGCGGTGCCAGTGCCGGTTTGTCGCTAGCCAGCACCGACACGACCTCCGGAAAGCTTTCTATTGCGGCAGCATAACATTTTGCGTTCAGTGTCAGGGCTGTTTCTGCCTCATCGATGTCGAACAAACGTTGCGCAACGACATCGCCTTCATCCACACCGCCCGAGATAATGTGCCAAGTGATGCCGTGGCGACTTTCTCCGTTAAAAATAGCCCAGACCGGAGCATTCAAACCGGCATAACGAGGCAAAGGGCCATCGTGAAAGTTGACAGCGCTTATGCTCGCTCGGTCAAGCAAGGTTTGCGGCAGCAGGTCGAGATTTGCGATACTGAGCAGCCAGTCAAAAGCAACGTCTTTGAGGCGTTCCTCAAGATCCGGGCCAGGCGTGTAAACGGGTAGGGATTCAGCTTCGGCCCAAGCTCTGACGTCTTCGTTCCGAGTAACCACTCCCTGAATGCCATGACCCGCTTCGCGCAGCATCGTACCACATTGAATTACAAGAGATTCGTGGCCAATCAAGACAGTGGTAAAAGACATAGTTACTCTCCAACAACAGGATTTGCAGTATCGGCCCTTTTGTTCAGGTTTAGCGCTGCGCGAAAGAATGCACGCAAATCATGCCAAAGTAAGGTCGATAGAAAATAGGGTGAAACGCCGCGATCCTTTCGAGTTATCAGGCATCGCAGCCAATGTAAAAAACCTCCGAGCAAATGCACAAATGTCGCTGCTGACGCGTATAGGGCACCGTGGTTTTTTACAAAGTAATGCAAGCGCGAATCGTACCAATATTCCGGTACGCGTTTCCAGGTTTTCATTCCGGTAGACGCTGAACCGATGTGCATGACTTCGCTCGAGCGCACGTAATCGGTTCTATAACCCGCCTGTGCGGCACGCCGGCAAAGATCTGTTTCCTCGAAGTATAAAAAAAACGTTTCGTCAAAGACGCCGATCTCGGAAAGCACGCTTTCGCGCATCATCAAACTTGCGCCTGCCAGCCAGTCTACTGGTTGTGTTTCGGTTGGAATGGCGACGGGAACAGCCTTATCAGCCAGCAATCGGCTGACCGGTCCGAAATTGATTGCACCTTCAAATTCGCTGGCAATTGACGGAAAGCGAAAACTAGTCAGATGCGGATCGCCATCTTCGCCATAAATATAGCTACCCGCAAAACCTGCCTTTGGCGTCGCTTCCAGATGGTCCAGCAGCAAGCGTATGGCATTAGGCGCTGGAAAGGCGTCCGAATTTACTATGTATAAATAATCCGGTCGCGTCCCGTCGCTCAGGCCTGAGCGGATTCCGACATTGTTACCTGCGCCAAATCCGCCGTTGTGACCTGACTGAATGACCCGGACCAGGCCGTCCTTGTCCCAGCCCAGTTTGGTGACCTGGCCTAAGATTTCTTCGAACGAACCGTCCTTTGAGTCGTTGTCGACGATAATCATTTCACCATCTATACCCTCCATTGCCGCGCGAACGGCTTCAGCCGCGCGCAGGGTCATTTCTGGCGTTTTGTAGTTCAGGAGTATTGTTAGGAGGCGGGGGTCAGACATCGTTTCTCGGCCTCATCCAGGCATTGTTTCATTCTAGAGGCAAGAACCCGCACATTTGGTTCCAAGACCATCGAGTCGTGATCACCGGGGACTTCAAACACCTCAATTTTGGGCGCCCATGGTGTCCAGTCGTTGTCGTGGGTGATATAGTCCCGTTCGTGATTGATTAGACGATCCTGAGCGACCTGCCATTTACCGACCAGTGGCGGGCGAAAAAGGGTAAGTGGACCCGACCAAGGTTTAAGCGGATATGCAGCCACACTTTCAAGGAACGCCTCCTCGATAGCGGCATCATGGAACTGCTGGCCGTCGGCTTCGGCAGTTGAACCCGGTTGACGCTTCTGCATTTCCCACGCAATTCGGTTTTTGACCCATTCGACGGGGTAAGCAGGTCCACGTTCGCGCAACTCGAGCAATTGGATCATCATGCGATCACGACGGGTTACTGAGGGCCGCACAGGCAAAGGCGTGTCCAACATGACCAGAGAGCTGACTTCTTCGCCTGCAGCCGTAAGCTGTTGCGCAATTTCGTATGCTGTAATTCCGCCACCGGAAAAACCACCCAGCATATAAGGCCCACGTGGCTGGACCTGACGTATTTCAGCGATGTAGTCGCGAGCCGCTTCCTGCAGATCGCGGTGAGGTTCTTCATCGCCATATAGGCCTCTAGCCTGGAGCCCATAGAACGGACGATCAGTGCCGATAAGATGTGCAAGATGTCGAAGGTTCAGCACGTTACCGAACATGCCTGCCACCAAGAAGAATGGCGTTTTCGGACCACCTTCTCCGCTATGCATTGGCACCAGATGGGTGAACCTGCGTTCAGGGGCAGAAGGTGCATCGTCTGCAGCCTTTTCGTCGCCTTCTTTTGGAACCCCACGTGCGGCAATAAGCTCGGCGCATTTACGAATTGTAGGGGCCTCAAATAGAACCGAGATTGGAAAGTCCACATTGTACGTTTTGCGAATTTGGGCAAACAGACGCACGGCGATCAAGGAATGACCGCCCAGATCGAAGAAGCTGTCTTCGACCCCGATCTGATCGACACCAAGCAATTCCTGCCAAAACCCTGCTAAACGAACCTCGATATCATTTTCCGGAGCAACAAAATCCGAATCCAATTCGGGACGCTGGAACTTTTGGTCGGACCCGGTGTTATCAGCGGTGGTTTCACCCGCCTGATCGATCAAGCCGACAAGATCGAGAGAAGACAGGATTACTTGTGACTGATCTGAAGCCAAAGCACGGAAGAACAAATCGGGACCTTCGCTGGCCAAAATGCCTTGAGACAAGTTGTGGCGAAGGCGTTCTTCGGCTGGCGACAGTGGGGCAGGCGTATCCAGTTCACCGGATTGAGCGGGTGTGGCTTCAGAAGATGCAAATCCGGCAGTGTCCTCCATCCGGCGGATAGAAAACCCTTCGACCTCTACGCAAATCGATCCGTCGGGCGTGGCTATCGTCACGTCGAAACTGGCAACTTCGCCGTCCGCTCTGTTGTCTCCGGCGTTACGAACCCAGCTTACGATTTCGGCGGGCAAGGGTTGATACACGCGGATCGATCGGTATGACACCGGAACCCATAAATGAGTGGGTTCGTATCCTTCAATTAGCGCCATGGCCCAGCCGGTTGCCAGATCCATCAATCCTGGATGCAATTGGTACCCGTCCGTCACATCGCTGCGTAGATCATCGGTTAACGCAAGTCTGGCAAGCCCTTCTGCTTGACCAATTGCCGCGGATGTCAGGACTTTCCACCGCGGACCAAAAGCCAGATGCGCTTCCTGATAGGATCGTAAACGTCCCCCTTCTGGAGCATGACGGGCCTCTGCGCACCGCGCGGCGATTGCAGAAATGTCAATTGGTTCGACCTCGGCCAAGGGCATCAAGGACAGACTGGCCTGGGCGTTCATTTCAAATGCTGAATCTTCTGCCGCGCTTTCGACAACAAAATCATACCCGACGTCACTGCGAGGTAAACGCAGCCGGACTTTCTGATGTTCAGTGTTGGAAACGGCCAGAGGTCGCAGGAAGTAAAGGTCGCGAATTTCAAACGGTGCGAGTTCGCCCTGTACGCTAAGCGCTTCGGTGGCCATTTCCAGATATCCGGTTCCTGGGACTAGTGCATCGCCTGCCTTGGTTCTGTGTTCGTTCAAGAACCATCGATTGTTGGCGTTGTAAGTCGCGGTGAAAATCCGGTTCCCTGCGCGGTCGAATGTCGCTTCATCCAGCATCGGGACGTCGGTCGGTTCGCTTGGAGCAGGCGTACCACCTGTTCTAGCCTCCATTGCGTCTGCCGCCATGCCCACATCGGACCAGATACCCCAGTTAATTGCTGTGACTTTTGTTTTGTCACCAGATCTCGAGCGGGCATAGGCATTAAGATATTCATTCGCCGAGACATAATCGACCTGCCCGATGGGGGCCGTTGCCGTAGAAGTAGAAGAGAACAGTACAAGCCAATCGAGGGATCCGTCCGGAAACAACTGATCGATCACCTGCGTGCCATGAACCTTTGGCGTGAAAACGTCTTCTATTTCCATCATCGACTTTGTCATGATGGGCGCGTCATCGATTAAGCCAGCAGCGTGGATGACGCCATTGATCGCGCCAAATTCCTTTCCAACCTGTTCTATAGCAGCCCGCATTTCCTCAACGTTCGACACGTCTGCAGTGACGGTCATGATCTGTCCGCCTGCGGCTTCAAGCTGTTCTATAGCTCGGATGCGGCGGACATAGGTGTCTTGAGGAGAGCTGTTTCCAAGAATGCGGGGCCATTGGTCACGCGGCGGCAGCCCGGAACGGGACAAAAGCACAATTTTTGCGGCGCATCGTTTGATAAGTGCCTCAGCCAGTGTAAGGCCAATGCCACCAAATCCACCAGTAATGAAATAAGTGCCGCCGTCACGCAGCGGAAGATCTTCGGGCACAGGATCGGGTAGAAGTCGCGCGCGGTATCCTTGCTCCAAGCGTTTTCCGTCACGAAGGGCTGCTGTCCAGTTACCGGGTTCAGCAAGTAAGTCTTCCAAGACCTGATTTGAAAGGTCTTCGGAAATCTCGGGTGGTTTGCGCCTGTCGCCCTGCTGAGGGAGGTCGACGTCCAGCACACCGCAGGTGATACCAGGGTATTCGCGCGGGATGACACGGGCCGGCCCGGTCAAAGTAGCCTTTTCTGGGTAGGGCAGGCCCTCGTCCTTGACTTTCAAAGCTCCGGAGCAAAGGACGTTCATGTGAATCGGTCCGCGCAAGTCCTCTTCTCCGATCGCCTGAGCGAGAAAGAATAAGCTAAAGAAACCTTGCTCAAGGTTGCGATGGAAAAAGCTGCTGCCAGGGCGGAAGCTTTCGCTTTGTGTTAACAACCAGCCGTGAACAATCCGGGTAGGGCTGCGATCACGGGAAGCTAAATCGGCCAGAAGCGCCTGATATCCTTCGCGACCTCGTTCAGGGGCAATACGGTATTCATTGTCGCCGGTCCGGACAAAGGCGTCGCCTGTTGTAACAGTTGTTACCGAATGCCCTGCCTTGCGCAGGCGAGACGCGACTTGGTCGCACAATCCTGACTTGTCCGCAAAAATCAGCCAGTTTTCAGCCTTAGTGTCGGTCAGATCGCCTGTGACATCGATATCGCAATTTGCGTATCGCGGTGTCCACGCAACGCGGTACCCCCAATCCTCGGGATTTTCTGAGCGCATCAACCACTGAGATTTGGACTCTGCCGCTGCTGCCTTGCCGGGTTCGATAAAATAAGATGAACGCTGGAAGGCATAGGTCGGAAGCGGAACGCGGTTGCGGTGTGCCTCTCCCCAAATCTGGCTCCAGTCAATGCGACCGCCCAATGCCCAGATCCGTCCAAGCATGGCCATGAAATACGCATCGTCGGCAACGGTGTCGTCGGGGTGGCGTAAACTTCCAATCACCTGATTTGCATCGACCTTGTCATGTTGGCCAGTAAGCGAAGCAAGAGCTTTACCTGGGCCGACTTCAATAAAGATGCGTTCAGGGTTTTCCGCCAATGTGCCAATGCAGTCTGCGAAATGAACTGTTCCACGAAGGTGCCGTACCCAATATTCAGGGTCTGTAGCCTCAGCTTCGGTAATCCACGTCCCGCTGTGGTTCGAAGGAAAGGGAATCTTTGGTGGATTCAAAGTGATTGAACGCAGGTAGTCGCCAAAATCCTTTAGAATCGGCTCCAGCATCCGCGAATGGGCCGCTATATCAATCGGGATCCGTTGATAGTCGACATCAAGTTTAGCCAATCGTTCCTGCAACTCATCCAGCGCGGCCTGTGGTCCCGTAGCAACGGCCAGACCAGGTGCATTTACAGCGCCTAGATCAAGATGATCACCCAACAATGGGCGCAACTCATCCGCTGGCAATGGAACGCTGAGCATTCCACCTGCAGGCACGGTGTCGAACAACTTACCCCGTAAATGAACCAAGCCGATGCAGTCTTCGAATGACATGACTCCAGCTACACAAGCCGCAGTATTTTCTCCCATTGAGTGCCCTACGAGTGCAGCAGGCTTAACCCCCCAAGCCATCCACAACTGTGCCAGTGCGTATTCAGTGATCATTATAAGCGGCAGCTGCACCGATGGCTTCTTAAGTCGTTCTTCGGCCTTGGTTTTTTGCTCTGGCTCGGGCAGCCAGATAGACCGAATGTCATAGTCCAACATGGGCTGCAGTATATCCAGTCCCTTGTCCATCCAGTCTGCAAATACCGGCTCTGTCTCATACAGGTCCCGTGCCATGCCGGCATATTGAGCTCCACCTCCGGGGAACATGAACACATGCTCCGGATTGTCTGAGATCACAGAATGCGTGAAAACTCTGCGGGGGTCGTTTTCCTGCAATAACTCGATCGCCTGGTCGTGGTTCTCTGCAACGAGGACCCGACGTTTTTCAAACCCGCGCCGCCCCTCTTTCAATGTCCATGCAATGTCGGCAAGGTCCTGATCTGGATGAGAGCGTAAGTGATCGGTCAACAACTCCGACCCCCGATCCAAAGCCTTTTTTCCTCTGGCCGACAAAGTCAAAAGCTGGAATGGCCAATCGGATTGGTCCGATTCAGATCGTGCGGGAGCTTCTTGCAGGATTGCATGCGCGTTGGTACCGCCTACACCTAGCGAATTGACACCGGCTCTACGTGGTCCGTTTCGGGGTACCCAATCCGTCAGTTGGTCGTTGACCAAAAATGGGCTGTGATCAAAATCAATCGCCGGATTTGGTTTTTCATAACCTAGGCTGGGCGGCAATTGCCGATTGTGCAACGACAACGATGCCTTGATCAGACTCGCGACGCCAGCTGCGGTATCAAGGTGACCGATATTGGTTTTGACCGAGCCTAACCTGCAAAAAGCTTTCTTTTGCGATGTTTCGGAAAAGGCTTTGGTCAGGGCGGCAACTTCGATTGGATCTCCCAGATAGGTGCCAGTGCCATGGCACTCGACGTAGTCGATGGTGTCGGCTTTTACATCTGCCATAAGATGTGCTTCGGCGATTGCCGCGGCTTGGCCATCCACGGACGGTGCCAGATAGCCGGCTTTGTCCGAGCCATCATTGTTGATCGCGGTCCCGCGGATCACGCTCCAGATATGGTCTCCGTCCTCAAGGGCATCTGACAATCTGCGCAATACTACCATTCCCGCACCCGATCCAAAGACAGTTCCCTGTGCGCGATGGTCAAAAGCGTGGCATTGTCCGTCTGGCGACAGCACCTCGCCCTCTTTGTATATGTACCCGCGATTCTGCGGCAGTTCGATTGTGACGCCACCTGCCAGAGCCATGTCGCATTCGCCCGTCATCAAAGCTTGGACGGCGTAATGAGCTGCTACCAATGATGTCGAGCAGGCTGTCTGAACGTTTACGCTGGGGCCCTTAAGATCAAGAATGTGGCTGACGCGAGTGGACAAAAAATCCTTGTCGTTCCCAGTGTGTCGCAGCAGGAACATACCAACGTCTTCGACCAGATCCGGGTTGGAACAGACGTTGAAGTAAAAGTAGCTACCCATCCCGCAACCTGCGAAAACGCCAATCGGGCCGGGGAAATTCTCGGGTGGGTGGCCAGCGTTTTCGAGGGCCTCCCAAGCAACTTCCAGCAATTGCCGATGTTGTGGGTCCATAATTGCGGCCTCTTTTGGTGAGAGGCCAAAGAACTCGGCATCAAATTGATCAAACCCGTCGAGTGGAGCGGCAAATGGGACATAGTCAGGGCGCTCAAGCAGGTGCGGAGCCTCTCCTGAATCCAATAGTGTTTGTTTGTCAATTTCACGGATCGACTCGATGCCGTTCCGCAAATTTGACCAGAAAGTTTCGATCGAACCCGCGCCAGGAAAATGCGCTGCCATTCCAACAATCGCGATGTCGCCATCCCGAACGTCAATACTCACTTTTGAACCATCCATAACAATAACCAAGTGTGTCCAGAACGCCCATCACACTGCGTCACGCTTACCCTAAAAAACTACAAAGGTCCAAATCGCGTCTTTAGGTTGGCGTGAGCAAATACTGTTCAACTTAAGTCTTTCGAATTGAAACTGATCCCAATGACAGCAGTTTAACAAGGAACAAGCCGGAAATATGGCCATTCCATCAAAATTTTTTCGTAGCCCAGACTGGTGTAATTTTGCTGCATTATAAGCGACAGTCTTTGCTTTTTCTACTGATTGTCGCGTTGTTTGATCGGCCGGTCGAGATCGTTGAGGCAGTCGACGGAAATGACAAGTTGCCAACTTTGTTTGACGCTATTTGAAGACTTTTTGGGATCAATTGACCCACTATGAAAGAATCGGTGGGATTGACAAAGATGATCGAGAAACAATTGCTCTTTGAGGGCGGAATTGGGTTGAATTCTTGCATTGTGTAACCGAGGCCGCATTTCGTTGATTGCCAAAGTTGGCAAGATCACCGGTCAAATTTGGCAGGGTTTTCGTTTGCGAAACTTTATGTGATTTTCTCAATTAACTCGAAAATTTCTAACTGATTACCCAGTGGTAGGGATTGCCTAAAAACCGAACATAGCCCGTGACAAATGGTCTTTTCTGATCCGCCACCTCTGACAGAAGACTTTTCACTATGTTGCTTCGGTCACCATAGGCTGATAACCCAATCGAGTAGTTTGAGCGACTTTTCTGCAAGGTCGCAGTATTGTTTGTTATCAGGTGAGCTCAGTAATGACTGCAGCAAGGTGCAATGCAAAATTAAGTTGCGTGATCTGCCAACGCCAGCAGGCCAATCCGAGCGAATCGCAGTTTGAAACATGCCTCAACTCTGTGACCGCGTTCATATCGGCTGGATCAAATCCGTGGCAGACGTCTCAAACTCGTCTAATTTTGTTGTAAGATGGCGTAAAGATGCGGTGTGGTATGTGGTTACACCGTAAGTAAAAGAGTAAAAAAGTTGAACATTCGCTCAGGCCATATTCCTGGCAACCAAACAACTGGTAGCTCATTGGATATATATACGGATCACTTCGGTTTGACCGAGCGACCGTTTTCGCTCGTGCCCGACCCAAGTTTTTTGTATTGGTCGGCGTCTCATCAGCGTGCATTTACGATGCTGGAATACGGTATTCTGACGCGCGCGCCTATAACCTTGATTACTGGCGAGGTCGGTTCGGGTAAGACAACCCTTGTTCACCATCTCCTCAAGTCCGTTGATCAGGATGTTAGGATTGGGTTGGTTTCGAACGCTCATGGTGATCGCGGAGAATTGCTGCGATGGGTGTTAATGTCGCTAGGTCAACCTGCGCCTTTCGACGCGACATACGTCGATTTGTTCGCGGAATTTCAAACTTATCTAATCGAACAGTATTCTCTGGGGCGCAGGGTCATTCTTATCTTTGACGAGGCCCAGAACCTAAGTACGGAATCTCTGGAAGAGCTCAGGATGTTTACCAACATCAATTCCAATAAAGATGAGCTATTACAGCTGGTTTTAGTGGGGCAGCCAGAATTGCTTGACATGATCCGCCACCCAAAAATGCGGCAATTTGCGCAACGGGTGGCTTCCAGCTTCCACTTGCATTCAATGGATTCGAAGACGGTGCGAAAATATATTGGTCATCGCCTCTCAGTCGCCGGTGCGAAACGAAATATGTTTAGCCGGGCCGCCACCGATCTGATTTATGAGATGACGGGCGGTGTGCCACGTTTGGTGAATCAGCTCTGCGACCTTTCAATGGTCTATGCTTTCACCCGGGGCAACAAAAGTGTCGTCGGGCACACTGTGCAAAAGGTTCTGGACGATGGCGCATTCTTCGCCACGTATTTGCCCGCAAGAGAAAGTGAACAACCTTCATGATGAGCGAAGTACGGTTTTATCTGTCCCTTTTCTTTCGGCGCTTCCATTATTTAGCGTTGATTGTGATTGGGTGCGCCGCAGCTGGTATAATACTGGCGTTTGCGCTCCCTCCGGTGTATCGCGCCGAGGCCAGATTGGTCGTTGAATCTCCTCAGATCCCCGGTGATCTCGCCTCTTCAACAGTGCAGGCCAGTGGATATGAGATACTTGAGGTTATTCAGCAGCGCTTGTTGACCAGATCAAATATACTAAGTTTATCAGAGCGTTATGAAGTTCATGCTGACGATCCAAGCATAACCCCTGACAATATTGTCAAAGACATGCAAGAGCGGATCACGATCCAAATCCCTTTGGAAACTTACAACAACCGTGACCGAGCCTTTTTTGTAACGGTCTCTTTCGACGCCCCTAGCGGTGAAATGTCTGCAGATGTAACCAATGATCTGGTTGCACAAATTCTCGAACAGAATACTGCTTTGCGGACGGATGTCGCCGGTCAAACACTTGAGTTTTTTGTCGGAGAAGTCGCTAGGCTTGACCAGGAACTAGCCGAACAGGGCTCTAGGATTCTAGAGTATCAAGAAGCCAACAAGGATTCACTGCCTGACAGCCTGGAGTACAGACGCAACAGGCAAACTTCTTTGCAGGAACGCGTGGTGCAATTGGACCGGGAATTATCTGGCCTGAGGGACCGGCGTGCTCGTTTGGTTGAAGTATATGAACGCACAGGTCGGCCGGACTTTTTGGGGGAGAGCTTGACCCCAGAGCAACGGCAGTTGCGACAGCTTCAAGACCAGCGGGCGTCAGCTCGGGTGATCTATTCAGAAGATCATCCCAGAATAAAATCTTTGGACGGGCAAATCGCGGCGCTTGAGGCCGCAAACATCAAACTGGGCTTGGGAACGGAAACAGCACCCAATATTACTGCATTTGAACTGCAACTCGCGGACC